>NZ_JBEXKG010000357.1:0-2480 GCF_040609555.1 Streptomyces sp. NPDC004658 | reverse complement strand
GTTATGGGGGACAAGGCAACTCTGTTCGAGTCAGGGCGATTTGTGCAGCCTTCCGACGTGGAGCCTGCCCGCGACGAAATGGTGGACATGGGCCCGGGCAGCGGGCGGCCGAGCAGGCGCCGCCCGTCGCCGTCACGGAGCCGGAGAAGCCGCAGCGCGCGTCGAAGGACGTGCTCGGGGAACTCGACGCGCTGGTCGGTCTGGAGAGCGTCAAGCGCGAGGTGCGGGCGCTGATCGACATGATCGAGGTGGGCCGGCGCCGGCAGCGGGCGGGCCTGAAGGCGGCCTCCGTCAAACGGCATCTGGTCTTCACCGGCTCCCCCGGCACCGGCAAGACCACGGTCGCCCGGCTCTACGGCGAGATCCTCGCCTCGCTGGACGTGCTGGAGAAGGGCCATCTCGTGGAGGTGTCCCGGGTCGACCTGGTCGGCGAGCACATCGGTTCGACGGCGATCCGCACCCAGGAGGCCTTCGAGCGGGCACGCGGTGGTGTGCTGTTCATCGACGAGGCGTACGCGCTGTCCCCGGAGGACGCCGGGCGGGACTTCGGCAAGGAGGCCATCGACACGCTGGTGAAGCTGATGGAGGACCACCGGGACGCGGTGGTGGTGATCGTCGCCGGGTACACCGCGGAGATGGAGCGGTTCCTGTCCGTCAACCCGGGCGTGGCCTCCCGCTTCTCCCGCACCATCACCTTCGGCGACTACGGCCCGGAGGAACTGCTGCGGATCGTGGAGCAGCAGGCGGACGAGCACGAGTACCGGCTGGCGCCGGGCGCGTCCGAGGCGCTGCTGAAGTACTTCACGGCGATCCCGAAGGGACCGGCGTTCGGCAACGGCCGCACCGCACGGCAGACCTTCGAGGCGATGGTGGAGCGCCACGCCAGCCGCGTCGCCCAGCTGCCCGACCCGAGCACCGACGACCTGACCCTGCTCTACGCGGAGGACCTGCCCGACCTGCCCTGAGCAGTCCTGTGAACGGGTCGGGACGGGGCCGTCCGGTGCGTCACGCCGGGGACCCGGCGGCCTCGTCCCGAGGACCCCGCTCCGGCCGCTGGCCCGGCAACTCGGGGTGCAGGCGGGTCAGCAGGCGGGCCCGTTCGCGGCTGAACGCGGGGTCCGACTGGTAGTCGGAATGGCCGAGGATCGGGGCCGGCAGCGGATGGTCCTCGGTGCGGCCGTAGGCGAGGGGGTCCCGCAGGGGCGCGTGGTCCACGTCGGGAGAGGCGTCGTCGGGGACCCGGACGGGGCCGCCGATGGGGTCGGTGCGCCGGTAGAGGTTGCGCCAGCAGTCGATGTCGTGGTGCAGCGCGGCCAGGGCCGGCGGGCCGAAGTGGGCCGGGAACCAGCGGCCGTACAGGCGCTCCAGCGGGGAGCCGTAGGTGAGCAGGGCGACCCGCCCGCGTACGGACGGCGGAAGCTGCCAGGCCGCCGCTGCGGCGAGGACGCTGCCCTGGGAGTGGCCGGACAGCACCAGCCGGCCTCCGGTGCGCCGGGTCCAGGTGGCCATGCGCCAGGTCAGGTCCGGCACCGCGCGCTCGGCGTAGCAGGGCGGGGCGAAGGGGTGGGCGGCGCGCGGCCAGAAGGTGCCGACGTCCCAGAGGATGCCGATGGTGCGCCGGGCCGAGGCGTCCTTGTAGGCGCGCCTGCCCCAGGTCACGAACAGCAGGAAGCCGAGGCCGACCAGCCAGGACCCCAGCGCCTGCGAGGTCTCGGCCACGGCCTGGACGAGGTGGTGGGTGCGGCGGGCCGCTCCGTCGGGTGTCCTCCCCGTGGCCAGCGCTCCGGTCAGCGCCACGGAGCCCAGCACGAGGGTGGTGGCGGTGAGTACGGCGACGACCAGCGGCACCCGGTCGGTGAGGCCGGCCATCGCCCGGGCGTGCGCGATGGCGCGGGTGCGGGGCGGGTCCTCGGGTTCGCCGGGGTGCTCGCGGCGGACCCGTTCGCGTTCCGCGCGGGCGAGCCGGGCGGTGTTCAGCGCGAGCCCGGCGGCCAGGAGCAGCAGAACCGCGAGGAGCGGCGGGATGACGGACGCCTGCCAGGTCAGCAGGACGGGCGGGCCGGTGAGCAGGGCGCGGGTTCCGTCCAGCCAGTCGGCGACGCGCTGGGCGACCCCACCGGAGATCACACCGCCCAGCGCGCAGGCGAGCAGGGCGACGGCGGGGCCGCCGAGGCCGCGCATCGCGGCACGCGGGTCGGGGCGGCGCCGGTGCAGGTACCCGGCCACGGCGGCCAGGGCGACGACCAGCAGGCCCTGGGCCAGCATGAGGGCGCCGAAGGACGCGTCGCCGGGCAGCCGGCCGGTGGACCGCCAGCCGGGCCGGGACCAGCCGGCGTACACCAGCGCGAGCAGCAGCAGGGCGAGCGCGGCGAGCGGCAGGCGGTGCACGAGGTGCCGGTCGAGCCGCTGGTCGAGCCGCCACTCGCTGCGGCCCCGGAGGCAGACCACCACGACCACCGCCGCGCCGCCGACGAGCAGGG
>NZ_JBEXKG010000356.1:0-2516 GCF_040609555.1 Streptomyces sp. NPDC004658 | reverse complement strand
GCGCACTCCTCCGGCGGCGACCAGTCGGTCTTCGACAACGGTCTGCCGACCCACGGGTTCAGGACGCGGCGACGGCGTTCCTGTTCACGGGGCAGGGTGCGCAGCGGCTGGGTATGGGCCGTGAGTTGTACGCGAGCCACCCGGTGTTTGCGGCTGCTTTCGACGCGGTGTGCGGGGAGGTTGACGTACATCTGGGGCGGTCGTTGCGTGAGGTGGTGTGGGGTGAGGATGCGGATGCGTTGAACGCGACCGCGCTCGCTCAGCCTGCGTTGTTCGCGTTCGAGGTGGCGTTGTTCCGGTTGGTCGAGGCGTGGGGGGTTGCCCCGGACCTCGTCGTCGGTCACTCGATCGGTGAGCTGGCGGCTGCGCATGTCGCCGGTGTGCTGTCGCTTGCGGATGCGGCTCGGTTGGTGGTGGCGCGTGGGCGGTTGATGCAGGCGTTGCCGGCCGGTGGCGCGATGGTCGCCATCCAGGCGACCGAGGACGAAGTCCTGCCGCTGCTGACCGACGGTGTGGGCATCGCGGCGGTCAACGGGCCGCAGTCGGTCGTTGTTTCGGGCACGGAAGCGGCTGCTCTCGCCGTGGGTGAGCACTTCGCTGCCGCCGGCCGTAAGACCAGCAGGCTGGCTGTGTCGCATGCGTTCCATTCGGCGTTGATGGAGCCGATGTTGGAGGAGTTCCGGGCGGTGGCGGCGGAGTTGACCTTCGCCGAGCCGCGCATTCCGGTGGTCTCCACGGTCACAGGTGAGCCGTCCGAGGAGTGGCAGTCTGCTGACTACTGGGTGGATCAGGTGCGCCGGCCCGTGCGCTTCGCTGATGCCGTCCGCAGCACGGAAGCGCTCGGCGCTCGTACGTTCGTGGAGATCGGCCCGGACGCGGTCCTGACCGCGCTCGGGGCGGGGGCCGCCGGAGACTCCGCCACCTTCGTCCCGTTGCTGCGCAGGAACCGTCCCGAGTCGGAGGCGCTGGTCGCGGCCCTCAGCCGGTTGTACGTGGAGGGCGTGCGGGTCGACTGGGAGGCGTTCTACGCCGGTACCAGTGCGCGTCGCGTCGAGCTGCCCACGTACGCCTTCCAGCGCAGCCGCTACTGGCTCGACGCACCCGTTGCCGGAGCCGACGCCGCGGCTTCCGGGCAGATCGCCCTCGACCACCCGGTGCTCCGCGCCGCCGTGGTTCTGCCCGACGACGGCGGGATCGTTCTCACGGGCCGGCTGTCCGCCGGTACGCACGGCTGGATCGTCGATCACGAGGTCCTCGGCAGCGTGCTGCTGCCGGGCACCGGGTTCGTCGAACTCGCCGTCCGGGCGGGCGAGCAGCTCGGCTGCGGGCTGCTCGAGGAACTCACCTTGCAGGCCCCCCTGGTGCTGCAACCGCTCGGCGGCATCGCGGTCCAGGTGGTGGTCGGGGAGGCCGACGACACCGGGCGCCGGTCCGTGACGATCCACTCGCGTGCCGACGACCACCCGGATCTGCCGTGGACCCGCCACGCGGACGGTGTGCTGGCACCGCCGGTGGAGGCGGACCGGACGGGAGGGCTCACCGACTGGCCGCCGACCGGAGCCGAGGAGTTGGCCGTCACCGGTGCCTACGCGGATCTGGCAGCCGTCGGGTATCACTACGGCCCCGTGTTCCAGGGCCTCACCGCGGCGTGGCGGCGCGGAGACGAGCTCTACGCAGAAGTCAGCCTGCCGGAAGCGGCACACCAGGACGCCGCCCGCTTCGGCCTCCACCCCGCCCTGCTGGACGCGGCGATGCACGTCGGGCTGCTCGACATCCCGGGCCGTGAGGACGGCGGGCAGACGCTGCTGCCCTTCGCGTGGAACGGGGTAGCGCTGCACGCGGCCGGGGCCACGTCGCTCCGGGTGCGGATCACTCCCGTCGCGCAGCAGGACGGGCTTTCGCTGACCGTCGCCGACGAGCACGGCAACCCTGTGTTGTCCGTGGACTCGCTGCTCTCCCGGCCCGTGTGGGCCGAGGGGCTCGGTTCCGGAGTGGGCGACGCTTTGTTCCGGGTGGACTGGCAGCCCGCACCCCTGGGTGAGCAGGCGGCCGAAGGGCCGGCACCGGTGGTCTTCGCGTGCGGGGCCGAGGGCCTGGACGAGGACGTACCCGGTGCGGTGCACGGTCTGGTGGGCCGTGTGCTGGGTGCGGTGCAGGAGTGGCTCTCGGTCGATCGGCTCGAGGGTGCGGTCCTGGCGGTGGTCACGCAGGGTGCGGTGGCCGTCGGTGACGGCGATCCCGTGGATGTGCGCCAGGCTCCGGTGTGGGGTCTGGTGCGGGCTGCGCAGGCGGAGAATCCGGGTCGGTTCGTGCTGGTCGATACGGATGGTTCGGTGCCGTGGGAGCAGGCGGTCGGGCTGGGTGAGCCGGAGGTGGCGGTCCGCGGGGGTGCGGTGTGTGTTCCGCGGCTGGTCCGGGCCGCCTCCGGCGAGGGTCCGGGTCCGGTGTGGGATGCGGACGGGACCGTACTGATCACAGGTGGCACGGGTGGTCTGGGGGCGCGTGTCGCCCGGCAT
>NZ_JBEXKG010000355.1:0-2528 GCF_040609555.1 Streptomyces sp. NPDC004658 | reverse complement strand
GCGACGACCGGCCAGTTGCCGCTGGGCAGCGGCTCGTCCATGCCCTCCCACATCAGCTTCGTGGAGCCCTTGCGGCCGGAGTGCCCGAGCTGCACCCCGATCCCGATCTCCGAGAGCAGCCCGCCCAGGTCCACCAGCGCGTCCTCGATGTCGATGCCGGGGGACTCCACCAGGCCATCGGTGTACAGGACGAGCACCGAACCGGGGGCCAGGGACACCTCGGTCGTCGGATACCTGGCCGAGGCGTCGATGCCGAGCAGCGGACCCCCGGCCAGGTCCAGCACCCGCACCCGCCCGTCCCGCCGGCGCAGCAGCGGCGGCGGATGACCCGCCCGCGCCATGACGGCCCGCCCGCGCGCCGGATCCAGCCGCAGATACAGACAGCTGGCGAACAGTTCGGCACCGAGGTCGATCAACAGCCGGTTGGTACTGCTCATCACCTCGTGCGGCGCCTGCCCCACCGTCGTGTAGGCGCGGACCGCGGTGCGGATCTGCCCCATCAGACCGGCCGCGGTCACGTTGTGCCCCTGGACGTCCCCGATCACCGCGGCCGCCAGCGGCCGGGTCGGGACCAGGTCGTAGAAGTCGCCGCCGATCTCCATGCCGTGCGTGGCGGGCAGGTAGCGGGCCGCAGCCTCGACGCCGGGCGGGGGCGCCAGGGAGTGCGGCAGCAGCGCCTGCTGCAGGCCGTGCGCGAGGCGGTGCTTGGTGTCGTAGAGCAGGGCCCGCTCCAGGGCCTGCGCGATCAGCCCGCCGAGCGAGGCCAGCACCGCCCGCTCGTCGGCGGGGAAGACATGCGGCTCGGCGTAGGCCAGCACACAGGTGCCGACCGGCCGCCCGGAGGCGATCAGCGGCAGGTACGCCCAGGAGGCGAAGCCGTCCGGGGTGTGGTGCCGGCTCGGGTACAACCGCTCCAGCTGCTCCTGGGAGTCGAAGAAGGCGGGCACCCCGCTGTTCAGGACGTGCGTGCCCGGGGTCCGCTCGGACAGCGGCAGCCCGTCGAACCGCTCCACGACGTGCGGGTCCGGATAGCCCCGGTGCCCCAGCACATGCAGCCGCCCGCCCTGCGCCCGCAGCAGCGCCAGCGCCTGGCTGCCGACGGCCGGGGCCACCTCGTCCCACACCAGTTGCACCACGTCCCGCACCCCGACCGCCTCGGTCAACGCGCCCGCGAGGCTCAGCAGCTGGGAGATCGTCACCAGCCGGGACGGGCCCGTGCCCGCCTGCGGGGCCGTGTGCGCCATCTCCGCCACGGCCCTGGCCCGGGTGACGCGCACGCTCAGCCCGGTCGTGCTCGGATACATCCGGAACGACAGCCAGTCGCCCGGCGGGCGCAGCGCCACGAACGACGTCACCTGCTGGCTCATCAGCGCCGCCCGGTAACGGTCCTCGTACATCGGGTCGTTCAGCCAGGGCACCGACACCCAGGGCACCGTGCCCAGCAGTTCCTCCGCGGGCAGGCCGAGCAGGTCGGCGGCGGCCGCGTTCACGAAGGCGATGCGGCCGTGCAGGTCCAGTGACATCAGTCCGTACGGCAGCCGGGACACCATCCGCGCCGCCTCGACCGAGCCCAGCGTCTCCGCCACGAACGACACCGGCGCGGCGAGCACGTCCGGCTCGTGGCCGACCGGGCGCCGCTCCCGCGCGGCCCGTTCCAGCCGTAGCGCCAGCCGGGCGCAGGCCGCCGTCACATGCTGCCGCTCCCGGTCCGACAGCTCCGTCGGACGCGTGCCCGGCCAGGTCACGAACACCGCTCCGTACACCGTGTGCTCCGTCGCCACGGGCGCGGCGGCCAGCGCGAACGGGTACGGCAGCACCACCGAGATCCTGGGATAGCGGCGGGCCATCTCCGCCTCGCCGCCCACCCACACGAGCCGCCTCTCGCGCGCCGCGTCCGCGACCGGGATCGGCGCGCTCAGCCCCACCCGCTCCCACGGCGCGGCGAAGGCCCGGGGCATGCCCGCCATGACCGCCATCTCCAGGACCGGCTCGTCGGGCCTGAGCAGGTACACCGCGCCGGCGTGCGCCTGGACGTCCTCCAGCAGGGTGGCCAGCGCCAGCGACAGCACCGGCTGTCCGGCCGGCGCCGCGCCGGCCGCCGGTGCCCGCCCCGGTTCCGGCCCGTCGGACACGCCGACCACCTCCTCGTACGGCCGCGCGTCGCATCCCGGCCACAAGACTCCCTCGCGGCGGCGCCCCGCGCACGGCGAACGCCCAGGAGGCTCCTTCGGCGCCCGCGCGTGCCGGATGGCTCCGAATACCCCGCCCGGCCGTCTCCATGCGCCGGCGCGGACGAGGAGGACCGGCCGCGGGCGCGAACCCCGTCCTCGCGGGGCTGGGCCGTCGTCCCGGGCGGCGCCAGGCGGTGGGGGAGAAGCACAGGTGGTGTACGGGTGTCTCGTGTGCGCCCCCGCCGCGCCGGGATGGCCGAATCCATGCGCACCGGCCGGAGTTCTCGCCCCTGGGGCGCCGCAACGGCCGCTTGCCGGCGCGGGGCGTGGGGGGACGGTCCGGCGTGTCGGCGAGGG
>NZ_JBEXKG010000354.1:0-2575 GCF_040609555.1 Streptomyces sp. NPDC004658 | reverse complement strand
GCGGCGCCTGCGGCAGGCCGCCGGTGCCGCCCGCCGCCGCGACCACCTCGTCCGGGGTGCCCAGGCGGTCCAGGATGCGGCGGACGGCGGCGGGCGAGTCCACCGTCGCCTGCGCCCGGTGCCGGTCGATCTCGTTCCGCAGCTCAGACACGAGCCGCATCCGCGTCGCCGACGGCAGCTGGCGCTGCTGGGCGATGTCTCCGACGCGGCTCAGATACTCGTAGACGACCTGGTCGCTCTCGATCCCCACGGACCCCTCCGGGGTGACGCCGACTGATACCCCGTGAGGACCGTACCGCTTCTCGCGGGATGCCCTCGGTACCGGGAAGTCCGCTACCGTTGGCCGGATGAGCCCCGAGGCCCACTCAGCCCCTCGGTCCCTCGCGGAGGCGCTCCGCGCGCGGGACGACGCCTCCTTGGCCGCGCTGCTGCGCAGCCGCCCGGACCTCATCACCCCCGTCCCCACCGACCTCACCCAGCTCGCCACCCGCGCCGCCACCCGCGCCTCGGTGCTGCGCGCCCTGGAGCGGCTGGACCGCTTCGCACTCCAGACGGCGGAGGCGCTGGCCGTGGCCCCGGACCCGGCGTCGTACGACACCCTGCTCGGCCTGATGGCCGGGGACGCCGGTGACGAGACCGTCGCCCGCGCGCTGCCCCGGGCCGTCGCCACCCTGCGCGAGCAGGCGCTGGTGTGGGGCGACGACGACCGGCTGCGGCTGGTGCGCACCGCCCGCGAGCTGCTCGCTCCGTCCCCGCAGCACCCGTCCCCGACCGGGCTCGGACCGACCGTGCAGGAGGCGACCTCGGGCATGTCGCCGGGGCGGATCCAGGAGATCGTGACGACGGCCGGGCTGCCGTCGACCCACGACTCGGTGTCCGCCGTGGCCGCGCTGACCGGGCTGTTCACCCACCGCAAGAAGATGGCGAAGCTGCTCGCCGGGGCCCCGGAGGCGGCCCGCGAGGTGCTGTCCCGGCTGGTGTGGGGGCCGCCGTACGGGCAGGTCACCGCCGATCCGGCGGCGCATCTGCGCTGGCTGCTGGACCGCGGCCTGCTGCTGCCGACCGCACCCGGCACGGTCGTGCTGCCCCGCGAGGTCGCCCTGCATCTGCGCGAGGGCCGCGCCCACCGCGCGCCCGAGCCGCTGCCGCCCGCCGTGGCGCCGGCCGCGACCCACAGCCCGCAGGTGGTGGACGCGACGGCCGCCGGCCAGGCGTACACGGCGCTGGCCACCGTGGAGGAGCTGCTGAAGGACTGGGACGAGGGCGGGCCGGCGGTGCTGCGGGCGGGCGGACTGAGCGTGCGCGACCTGAAGCGGACCGCCGTGGCGCTGGACGTGTCGGAGCCGGTCGCCGCCTTCTGGGTCGAGCTGGCCTACGCGGCCGGTCTGATCGCCTCCGACGGCGAGGCCGACGAGCGGTACGCGGCCACCCCGGCCTACGACGAGTGGCTGGAGCTGCCTCCGGCCGAGCGCTGGACCCGGCTCGCCCGGGCCTGGCTCACGGCCACCCGGACGCCCGGGCTGGTCGGCGGGCGGGACGCCAAGGACCGGACCCTGTCGGCACTCGGTCCGGGCCTCGACCGCTCCGCCGCGCCCGAGGTACGGCACCGGGTGCTGTCCCTGCTGGCCGCGCTGCCGCAGGGCGCCGCACCGGACGCGGAGTCGGTGCTGGCCCGGCTGCGCTGGGAGCGGCCCCTGCGGGGGTCCCAGCGCGACGGCGCCCGCGACGACGACCTGCGCTCCCGGCTGGCCCGCTGGACCCTGTCGGAGGCGGAACAGCTGGGGGTGACGGGCCGGGGCGCGCTGTCGTCCCACGGGCGCGCGCTGCTGGGGGCACCGGCCGCGACCGGGTCCGGGGCCGGGCGGTCCGGCTCCGCCGAGCCCGCCGGCCCCGGTGACAAGCTCCCGGTGCACCACCACCGGGCCCCCGAGCGGCTGACGCCGCTCTCGCCCGCCGAGCTGGGCGACGCGGCCGCCGCCGCTGCCCGGCTGCTCGAACCGCTGCTGCCCGAGCCGCTGGACCACGTGCTGCTCCAGGCCGACCTGACGGCGGTGGCGCCCGGACCGCTGCGGCGCCCGCTCGCGGACATGCTGGGAGTGCTCGCGGACGTCGAGTCCAAGGGCGGCGCGACCGTGTACCGGTTCACACCGGCGTCCGTCCGCCGTGCCCTGGACGCCGGCCGGACCGCCGCCGACCTGCACGCCTTCCTCGCCGAGCACTCCCGCACCCCGGTCCCGCAGCCGCTGGCCTATCTGATCGACGACGTGGCCCGCAGACACGGCCACCTGCGGGTCGGCGCGGCCTCGGCGTACGTCCGCTGCGACGACGACACGCTGCTGAACGAGATCCTCGCCGACAAGCGCGCCGCCGCGCTGCGCCTGCGCCGCCTCGCGCCGACCGTGCTGGCCGCGCCGGCCGACCCGGCGACGCTGCTGGAGGGGCTGCGCGCCATGGGCTACGCCCCCGCCGCCGAGTCCGCCGAGGCCGGGGAGCGGCTGTACCTGGGCGGCGACTGGGGACGCTGGCACCCCGGCGGCAAGCTGGAGTTCCTGGGCCGCCGGGACAGCCAGGTCAA
>NZ_JBEXKG010000353.1:0-2617 GCF_040609555.1 Streptomyces sp. NPDC004658 | reverse complement strand
GGCCCGTCCGTGCCCCGTTCGAACCGGTCCGATGGCGAGTGCTGCTCGTGATGCTGTTCCGTCACGGCCCCTGCCGCTGGGGGCGGCGGCGCAGCGGGTCCTCGTCCGGGTCCAGGTACTGGATCTGCGTCTGCTCGTTGCGGTCGCGGGCGGCCCGCAGCTGGGTCTGCCAGGGATGCGGCTGCTCGCCCTGCCCCTGCTGCCCCTGCTGGCCGTACTGGCCCTGCTGGCCGTACTGCCCCTGCTGTCCCTGCGGGACGGGCGGCAGGACCGCCGTCGGGTCCGCCGCTCCCGTGTTCGGGAGCACCGCGGTGGGGTCGGCGGCGCCGGCCGGACCGCCGGTGTGCGGCAGCACGCTGGTGGCGGCGTTCGGGTCGTACGCGCCCTGCGGCGCGTTGGTCGGCAGCACCTGGGTGGGGTCGGCGGCACCGGGCACGCCCGGGACGGCGGCCGGGGCCGGGTCGGGGGCGAGCAGCGCGCCGACGCCCTCGGCGGCGGCGATCTGCGCGGCGTTCGCGTGCACCCCGACGCCCTCGGCGACGACCCGCAGCCCGCGCGCGAGGTTCTCGGCACTCGGCCGCTCGTCCGGGTTCTTGCGCAGGCAGCGCTCTATGACCGTCCACAGCGGCTCGGGGACGGTGGAGGGGCGGCGCGGCTCGGCGCTCAGGTGCTGGTGCAGGACCTCCAGCGCGGAGCCGCCGGAGAACGGCGGACGGCCGGTGACCAGCTCGTACAGCAGGATGCCGGCGCCGTAGACGTCGACGGCGGAGGTCTGCGGGCGGCCCTCGGCGGACTCCGGCGCGACATAGGCGGGCGTGCCGACGAACTCGTGGGTGCGGGTGAGGCCCGGGGAGTCGGCGAGGCGGGCGATGCCGAAGTCGGTCAGCATCGGGTGCATCTGGCCGCCGTGCTGCATGAGCAGCACGTTGGCGGGCTTCAGGTCGCGGTGGACGACGCCGTCGGCGTGGCTCGCGGCGAGCGCGTCGGCGATCTGGGCGGTCAGCAGGGCCGCGGCGACCGGGGTGAAGGGGCCGTTCTCGCGCAGGTAGCGGTGCAGGTCGGGGCCGTCGACGAGGTCCATGACCAGCGCCAGCAGATCGCCCTCGACGACGAGGTCGCGGACCCGGACGATGTTCGGGTGGGTGAGCCGGAGCAGCACGGAGCGCTCGCGCAGGAAGCGCATCACGATGTCCGGGTCGCTCGCCAGCTCCTCCTTCAGGACCTTGATCGCGACCGTCTCTCCCGGCTGTCCGGGCACGGCCGCCTCGGCGCCCGCGGTCTCGCGCTGGCGGGCACGCCAGACGGTGCCTGTGGCGCCGCGTCCGAGCGGTTCCTCAAGCAGGTACTTGCTGCCGACTGGCCGCACGTCTCGCGCTCCCTGCTGGTTGCTGTTGCTTGCTTGCCTGCGTTCCGGTGTTCCGGTGTTCCGACCCACTGTAGTGCCGTGCTCCACGGCACCGCGTGCGCGCTCCCGAGCACGTTCGCGGGGCTCGACGGAAAGACGCGCGTCCCCGTCCGCTGGTTGCCGGGGCCGGACGTGACCGATCTCAACTGATCGCCCGGGACGTACTGGTCAGGCATTTTTGGGGGCACAGCCGACCAATCAAGATCACTTCTGCCCGGGTCACGGGCGCGTTGTCGGTGGCAGGTGCGAGGATGCGTGCAGCAGCTCGCCGGGATGCCGCGGTGGCTGCTGGCCGACGTGCTCGTGTGGGGGTGGGGGGAAGTCCGCGCCCGCGCAGATCCGCGCAGAAGGGACCGCTGACGCCGATGCAGATCCGGCTGACCGTCGTAGACCCGCTCGGCCCGTCCCCGCAGCGGGGCCGCGCCGCGAGCCGCGACGTGCTGGTCACGGCTCCCGCGGGCACGGAGCTGGCCGCGGTCGCGTCGGCGCTGGCCGGGGCGGTCACCGGAGAGGGCGGCACGGGCCGGGAGACCGGCGGCGGGTCCGTGGTGCTGTACGCGGGCACCGAGCGGCTCGACCCGCGCCGCAGCACCCTCGGCGAGCCTCCGCTGGTCGACGGCGCCGTCCTGTCCCTGGGCGCCCCGGCGGCGCCCGAACCGCACCCCGAACTGGACGACGCGCCGACCCAGCTGCACGTGGTCGCCGGCCCCGACGCGGGCGGGGTCCACCTGCTGCACGGCGGCCGGATCACGGTCGGCCGCTCCGCCGACGCCGACGTCCCCCTGGACGACCCCGACGTCTCCCGTCTGCACTGCGAGGTCACCGTCGGCACGGACGGCCGGATCACGGTCGCCGACCTCGGCTCCACGAACGGCACGTCCCTGGACGGCGTACGGGTGACGGAGCGGCCGGTGCGGGTCCCCGCCGGGGTCCTGCTGCGCATCGGCGAGTCCGCCCTGCGGGTGACGCCGTCCGGGGGACCGGGGATGCGGGTGCGGACGGTCGCCGACGGGGAGGGCTGCGTACGGGTCGCCGCCGGCGGGGAGCGGGAGCCGTCCGGTGCGGGTCCGCTGGACGCCGGTTCCGCTGTCCCGCCCGCGCGGGACGCGGTGCCGGGCGGCCCTGGCCGGGGGCAGTCGCCGTCGGCGGGCGCTTGTTCGTCGATCTGCACGGCGAAGACCTCCCGCCCGCTGTCCTTGATCCGCGCTCGGT
>NZ_JBEXKG010000352.1:0-2638 GCF_040609555.1 Streptomyces sp. NPDC004658 | reverse complement strand
GCTTTGGCGGGGCCCCGCATCGGGGGAAGGCCGGCGGGGAGCGGGGTGCGGTGCAGGCGGGCGAGGAGGGTGGCGGCGGCCTCCCAGGGGGCGGCGTCCGGGTCGTCCGGGTCGACGGGGAGGCCGTACGGCCAGAAGGTCACCAGGCGGCCGTGCAGCGGGGACGGGGCGGCGGTGAGCGGAGCCAGCAGTACGTCGGGGAGACGGGCGGCCGTGGCGACGCGGTGGGCCAGCGCGGAGGGGTCGGTGTCCGGAGCGTGGGCCTTGGCGACGGTACCGGCGTGCCGGACCACGGTGGCGTCCTCGCGGTCGGCGAGGGCGGTACTGCCGCAGGTGCAGGGGACCGTGGGGGTGCGCGGGTGCGCGGCGGCCGTGACTTCGGCGGTCAGTGCGGATATGAGGGAGCGGGCGGGTGTGCCGGTGCCGGTGTCTGCGGTCAAGGCTGCCTCGGGCGGGGTCGGCTGTCGGAGTGAGGGTAGCGGGGCGGGCCGGGGCCGGGCCGCATGCCCGCGCTTGCGGGGTGCCGCTGCGCCCCCGCGTGCCGCCCCAGGGGCGCGACCGCCCGCAGCTACGGCGGTACGCCGCACCCGGCCAGTGGCTCGCCTTCCCTCCGGAAACGGCCAATGCCGGCGCAGCTCCCCAGCTGCGCCGGCATTTGTGCCGTCCGCCGTACCCCCGTCCCCACGGGGTTTCATGGATCGATGTCCCCGCCCGGACCGCTCTTCCGGGCCTGGGGTCGCCGCTCAGCGCCCCAGCATCGCACCCACGGACGACGCCTGTGTGGCCACCGTCTCCCAGCCGTCGAAGACGAGCAGGAGCAGGGCCGCCAGGGGAAGGGCCATGAGCGTCGCCACCAGGGGGTGGCGGCGGCCCGTCCGGCGGGGGGCGAACGCCGTGCGTCGCGGTGCCGTGTAGGCCATGGTCCCTCTCCTGACCGTTTCGGTTGTCGTCGGCAGCGGCGGGTGTCTGACCTCGGGGGACGAGTGCTGCACCCGCCGCTTGACCTCAAATCTAGGCGCGCTGCCCCCACCGGGCGTCATGCCCGCGTACCGATTGCCGGGCCTCCATGAGGATGAGCCATGACCTGCGGCGTACTCCCCTGGGTGGAGACGCGGGCCCGAGTCTCGGGGTCTTCCCGGAGGGGTCGTCCACTCCGTCCCGTTATTTCCGACGTGCTCTATGGGGTGAGTTGAGTGACTTCGATCACTCCCGTCCGGGTCGGTGGGAGCGCCGGAGGCGGATCGGGATCCGGGGCGCGGGCACGGCCGCGGGCCGCCGCCGACCACGGGCCGGTGGGCGTACGGACACGTCCGCCGCAGCCCAGCGGGGCACCAACCTCCCTGCGGCGCCGACCGGTTGAGGCTTCGGGTGGCGCGAATTCGCCGTCGTGCTCGGCTTCCTGACCGTGCTTCACCTCCCCCGGACGGCCCACACAATCCATCCGGGCCGGAGGGCGCGGCCTCTGCGCGCAGGCGGCCGTGGAAACGTAAGCTGTGCCACGTCACAGGGACCGGGCAGCGGGGATGAACATGGCGATGATGCGCCTGAGGCGCGAGGACCCGCGCGTCGTCGGCTCGTTCAGGCTTCACCGACGGCTCGGCGCGGGCGGGATGGGCGTGGTCTATCTCGGCTCCGACAAGAAGGGGCAGCGGGTCGCCCTGAAGGTGATCCGGCCCGATCTGGCGGAGGACCAGGAGTTCCGGTCGCGGTTCGCGCGCGAGGTGTCGGCGGCCCGGCGGATCCGGGGCGGGTGCACCGCCCGGCTGGTCGCGGCGGACCTGGAGGCCGAGCGGCCCTGGTTCGCCACCCAGTACGTACCGGGGCCCTCCCTCCACGACAAGGTCGCCGAGGAGGGCGCTCTCGGCGCGGCGGACACGGCGGCGATCGGCGCGGCCCTGTCCGAGGGGCTGGTCGCCGTGCACGAAGCGGGGGTCGTCCACCGGGACCTGAAGCCCTCCAACATCCTGCTGTCCCCGAAGGGGCCGCGGATCATCGACTTCGGCATCGCCTGGGCCACGGGCGCCTCGACGCTCACCCACGTGGGCACCGCCGTCGGCTCCCCCGGCTTCCTCGCCCCGGAGCAGGTGCGCGGCGCGGCGGTCACCCCGGCCACCGACGTGTTCTCGCTGGGCGCCACCCTGGCCTACGCCTCGACCGGCGACTCGCCCTTCGGGCACGGCAGTTCCGAGGTGATGCTGTACCGGGTGGTGCACGAGGAGCCGCAACTGCACGGCGTACCGGACGCGCTGGCGCCGTTGATCCGGGCCTGCCTGGCGAAGGACCCCGACGAGCGGCCCAGCACGCTCCAGCTGTCGCTGCGGCTGAAGGAGATCGCCGCCCGGGAGGCGCAGGGCCTGGACGGCGTACGGCCGCCCGCGCCGCGTGCCGCCGAGGCGGACCGGCCCACCGGACGGCTCGCCGACACCTACCCCGAGCAGCAGCGCACCCAGCGGCGCGCCTCCCCCGGTACGCCGCTGCCGCGCGGCGGTGCGCCCTCCCTGTCCTCCAGGGGCGGGGTGTCGTCACGCGGCGACGCGCCGTCCCGTGGCGGAGCGTCCTCGCGCGGCGGGGTTGACACGCAGCAGGACCCACGGGGCGGCCACGACCCCGTACAGATCTCTGTACGGAGACAGACGCC
>NZ_JBEXKG010000351.1:0-2684 GCF_040609555.1 Streptomyces sp. NPDC004658 | reverse complement strand
GTTCGCGGGGACGACGACGGCGCTCGCGAACGCCGTGGCCCCCGCCGACGCGCACCGCGTCCTGGCCGCGCTGCGCGACACCGCCGCCGGGAAACCGCCGAGCGCGCCGCTGAGTCTGCGCGCCCACGACGGCACGCCGCGGCTGCTGGACCTGTGGCCGGTCGGCGCGGAGCACGCGGACAGCGCCGGGACGTCGGTCCACGGGGTGGTGTTCGCCCCCGGTACGGCCGCCTCCGCCGACGGCGCGGCCGACCTGCTGCCGGAGGGCGTGTTCTGCCTGGACCGGCTGGGGACGATCGTGTACGTCAACCCGGCGGCTGCCCGGCTCACGGGCCGGGCGCGGGAGCGGCTGCTCGGACGGCCGCTGTGGGACGCGCTGCCCTGGCTGACCGGGCCGCCGTACGACGACCATCTGCGCGGCGCCCTGCTCTCCCCCGAGCCGGTGCACTTCCACGCCCGGCGGCCGGCCGGCGACCGGGACGAACCCGGTGAGGGCGACTGGCTGGCGATGTCGGTGCACCCCGGCACGGACCTGCTGACCTGCGTGCTCGTCCCCGCCAGCCGGGTGGACGCCACGAGCGAGCCGGTCCCCGAGGTCACTGTTCCGCACGACACGGTGGCGGGCGCCCACGCGATGACGCCGCTGTACCGGCCGATCGCGCTGGCCATCGCGCTGACGGACGCGGTGACCGCCCGGCAGGTGTCGGCGGTGGTCATGCAGGAGCTGCTGCCCGCGTTCGGCGGCCGGCGCCTCGCCATCTACCTGCTCCAGGACCGGCATCTGTACCTGGCCTGGGAGACGGGGTTCCCGCCGGGCTTCCTCACGGAGTTCGAGGGCGTCGGCCTCGACGCGCACCTGCCCGGCGTGGAGACCCTGACCACCGGCCGGCCGCTGTTCTTCGAGGCCATGGGGCAGATCGCCGCGGCCTATCCGGGGATCTCCCTCGACGCGGACGTGGGCGCGCGTGCCTTCCTGCCGCTGATCGCCTCCGGCCGGCCGGTGGGGTCCTGCATCCTCGGCTTCGACCGCGAGCGCTCCTTCAGCACGGAGGAACGCACGGTCCTCACCGCGCTCGCCGGGCTGATCGCGCACGCGATGGAGCGGGCCCGGCGCTACGACGACGAGGCGGCCCTCGCCCGCGGCCTCCAGCAGGCCCTGCTGCCCCGGCGGCTGTCGACGCATCCGCGGGTGGAGACCGTAGGACGGTACCTGCCGGGCACGCAGGGCATGGACGTGGGCGGTGACTGGTACGACGTGGTGGAGGCCGGGGACGGGCTCGCGCTGGTCATCGGCGATGTGCAGGGGCACGGGGTGCAGGCGGCGGCCACGATGGGCCAGCTGCGCAGCGCCGTACGCGCCTTCGCGCTGGGCGACCGGCCGCCGGACGAGGTGCTGAGCGGCACCAACCATCTGCTGATCGACCTGGATCCCGGTCAGTTCGCGAGTTGCTGCTATGTGCGCCTGGACCCCGCCACCGGCCGGGCCCGGATCGCCCGGGCGGGCCATCCGCCGCCGCTGCTGCGCCGTCCCGACGGCCGGACCCTGCTGCTGGACGTCCCCGGGGGCGTCGTGCTGGGGGTGGATCCGCACGCCCGGTACCCGGTGACCGAGCTGTGGCTGGAGCCGGACGCGATCCTCGCCCTGTACACCGACGGTCTGGTGGAGCGGCCAGGCGCCGACATCGACGACGGCATCGCGTCGCTGCGGCTGGCGCTCGCCCGGGCCGGTACCGGCCGGCGCGGCGGGCGGTCCCTGTCCGGGGTCGCCGACCGGCTGACGTCCACCGCCCGGCACGCCACCGACCGCCCGGACGACGTGGCCCTCCTCCTGGCCGCCCGCCGCCCGCCGCCCGACCGCTGACCGACGCCCCCTCACGTCCGCTCCGCTCCCGTCGCCCCGGGTGATGGTCTCGCCTCATGGCGCCGGGCAGTGTAGACATGGGCACATGGTGCGACTGCCCGGCCGGCCCGCGACCCGGCCGCCGCGATCTTTCGGGTATCCGCGCGCACCGCACAGCCCGCCGCCGGCGGACCGCGGCGCGAACGGCGGCCGGCCGGGGGTGCTCCGGTCGGCGGTGACCGGGCGCAGCGTGGCCGGGCAGGTGTTCCTCCTGCAAGTGGTGATCGTGCTGCTGCTGGTCGTGTCGGCGGCGGTGGCCCAGGTGCTCCAGGTCCGGCACGACAGCGACACCGAGGCGAGCAACCGTTCCCTCGCCGTGGCCGAGACGTTCGCCAACGCGCCCGGCACGGTGGCCGCCCTGCGCTCCCCGGACCCCACGGCCGTCCTCCAGCCGCGCGCGGAGGCGGCCCGCAAGGCGACGGGCGTGGACTTCATCGTCGTGATGAACACCGACGGCATCCGCTACACGCACCCCAAGGCCGACCGCATCGGCAAGAAGTTCGTCGGCACGATCGCCCCGGCCGTGGCCGGTCACACGGTCACCGAGCACATCACCGGGACCATCGGCCCGCTGGTGCAGGTCGTGGTGCCGGTGAAGGACCCCGGTGGCCGGGTGGTGGGCCTGGTGTCGGCCGGGATCACCACCGCGCACGTGGGCGGGGCGGCCGAGCAGCAGCTGCCGCTGCTGCTCGCCGCGGCGGCCGCCGCGCGCGCGCCGGGGCCCGCGGGCACGGCCCGGGGGCGCCGGCGGGGTGTGCGGCCGACGCACCGCCGCGGCCCCGGG
>NZ_JBEXKG010000350.1:0-2703 GCF_040609555.1 Streptomyces sp. NPDC004658 | reverse complement strand
GGCGGCGGTCGGTGGCCGTGGGGATGCCCGAGCCCTGGGTCGGCACGAAGACCTGGGCCGCCCGCGGCCGGCGGCCCTCCGCCGCCTCGGCGAGCATCTGCTCGGCCTCCTCCGCGCCCGGCCGCCGGGCCGGATCCTTGCGCAGGAGCGCGGCGATGACCGGGGTGAGCGGACCGGCGTGGCGCGGCTCGTCCGCCTCCTCCTCCACGACCGCCTGCATGGTGCTCAGCGGCGAGGTCCGCCGGAACGGCGAGCGCCCCTCGACCGCCGTGTACAGCGTGGCGCCGAGCGCCCACAGGTCGGAGGCCGGGCCGGGATCGTGGCCGCGCACCCGCTCCGGGGCCAGATAGTCGACCGAGCCGACGACCTCTCCGGTGCGGGTGATGGTGGTGTCGCCCTCGATCTGGGCGATGCCGAAGTCGGTGAGCAGGACCCTGCCGTCCGCGCCGAGGAGGACGTTGCCGGGTTTGACGTCCCGGTGCAGGACCCCGGCGGAGTGCGCGGCGCGCAGCGCCCGCAGCACCCACAGCCCGATCCGCGCGGCCTCCGCGGGCTCCACGCGGCCCCGCTCCTTGACCGTGTCGGCCAGCGAGGCGCCCTCGACCAGCTCCATCACGATCCACGGGCGTCCGTCGTGCTCCAGGACGTCGTGCACGGTGACGACGGCGGAGTGGTTGATGCGCGCGGCGGCCCGGGCCTCGGCCCGGGTGCGGGCGAGCAGCACGGCCCGGTCGCTGTCGGAGACGTAGAGCGCGGCGGTCAACTCCTTGACGGCGACCCGCCGGTGCAGCACCTCGTCGTGGGCGCGCCACACCCGGCCCATGCCGCCGCTGCCGATGGAGTCGGCGAGCCGGTAGCGGCCCGCTATGAGCAGGCCCTGCATCTGATTCACGTTGCCCCGCAATGCTCTTGACAGGGTCAGACTAAGGACCGGCCTGCCGCCAGGGAACCAGCGGGGTACCAAGGAAACCGCACTGTGACGATGGTCATTTCCACGCGAGAGAGGGAACCGCGCCTGCGGCCCCCGGCCCCGGATACACGCCGCTCAACCGGTGTAGCGATACGTCGCGGTAGCCTGCTCGTACAACCGCGTCACCTCGTCCCGCTCCGCCTCCGGACCGCGCACCTGGACGACGTGGTAGCGGCCGTCGAGCAACAGCGCCATGTTGCGCACGAACAGGTCCCGGCCCTGTCCGTCGGTCCAGGTGAACTGCCCCTCGGCCATGGTCCGTCCGCCCACCTCGATGGTCCGCAGCCCGGTGGCCGTGGCCCAGCTGGAGTCCCGGTACGGCTGGAGTTCGCGCTCCTTGTCCCGCTGATAGACCATCGGATCGCTCCCGTACGCGGACGTGCCGTCCCGCCCCGGTACGACGATCAGCTCGAAGTTCCCGTGCGCGTAGACCACCTGGCCGCTGCCGTTCCTCGGGGTGCGCTCCCAGCCCTTGGCCACGGCCACCCGGAAGCCGTCCGGGTCCCTGCGCAGGGTGAACCCGTCGGGGACGGCGGGGTCCCCGCCCGTCTGCGTCTCGGTCGCGGGCGCGGACGCCGAGGCGTCACCGCCCGGCGCGCTCTGCCCGGCGGAGGGCCTGGGGGTGTGCGAGGGCGCGGGGCCGGTCTGCCCGGCAGTGCCGGTGCGGTCGCCGCCCGCCGCCCCGCTCTCGCCCTGCTTCGGCATGAAGAGCATCGCGTACGCGATCGCGCCGGCCAGCAGGAGCAGGATCAGCAGGAGCAGGGTCCGGCCGAGGCTGCGCGGCGAACCCGCGCCCTCCCGGGCCCGCTTGTGCCGGCCGTGCGGATGGGCCGCGGGCAGTCCGGCACGCCGTCGGCGCACCAGTTCGCCGCGGCGCCGGACGATCGGCAGCCGGCTCGGGTCGGCGGGCGGTGTGGGCACGACGTGCGTGCCGGCGTCCGGCTCGGGCGCGGACCGCACCAGCGACCGCAGCCAGCCGCTCAGTTCCTCCACGTCCGGCCGCTCGGTGGGGTCCTGGCGCAGCAACGACTCCACGACCGGCCGCAGCGGCCCGCACTCCTCGGCGAAGGCGGGCGGCTCGGCGCACACCAGCTGCACCAGCTCGGCGGTGGACTCCTCCGGGTACGGCGCGTGCCCCTGCACGGCGCGGAACAGCAGCGCGCCCAGCGCCCACAGGTCGGTGGCCGGGCCGATCGGCGCGGCCAGCTGCCAGTTCTCGTGCACGGGCCCGGCCTGCTCCGGCGCCCAGCGCTCGGTCACCGGCCCCACCACGGTCATCCGCACCTGCCGCGCCCGCTCGGCGGCCAGCGCGGTCCCGGGCCCACGGCGCGCTCCCCCGGGCTGATCCCAGCCGCCGCCCCCGGGGGCGGTGCCCGTCGCGGGTGCGAGTCCGGGGTACGCCCGGTCGGCGCCCGGATCACCGGCCCCAGGCACCCCGCGCGCCTGCGGACCGTACCCCTGACCCGGCACGGACGCCTGCCCGACGGCGGGGTCCGCCGCCGGCAGGCCCGGTCGACGGCTGCCGTCGTCCAGGGCCGGTGTGCCGCCGGAACCGGGGCGTGGTCCGGCGCCGTGCCAGGGGGCGCCGCGCACCCCGTACGGGTCGGCTGTCCGGCCGGGCGGCGCCGTGGTGCCCGTGCCGGTGCCGTCGTCGGCGGGTGGCCGTGTCTGCGGAAAGTAGGGGTTGCTGGAGTCGGCGAAGAAGGCGCTCGGCGCAAAGCCGCGCTGGCGCA
>NZ_JBEXKG010000349.1:0-2703 GCF_040609555.1 Streptomyces sp. NPDC004658 | reverse complement strand
ACCCCACCCGCTCCCTCGCCCACCACCCCCTCTTCCAGGTCATGCTCGTCCTGCAGAACAACGCCCAGGGCGAGGCCCGCCTGCCCGGCGTGAGCGCCCGTGCGGAGGACCTGAGCGCGGGGGTCGCGAAATTCGACCTCATCCTGAACGTGCAGGAGGGACCGAACGGCATCACCGGCACCTTCGGATACGCCGAGGACCTCTTCGACCGGGCGACCGCGGTCGCCCTGGCCGACCGGCTGGTGCGGCTCCTCGACGCCGCCGCGGCCGACCCCGGGCAGCCGATCGGCGCACTGCCGGTGCTCGGCGGCACCGAGCGCCGTACGGTGCTGCGGACCTGGAACGACACCGCCCGGGACGTCCCGTGTGGCTCTCTGCCCGCGCTGTTCTCCGCGCAGGCGGCCCGCACCCCGGACGCCGTGGCCCTGCGGTCCGGCGACCGCACCCTCAGCTACGCCGAACTGGACCGGCGGGCCAACCGCTTCGCGCACCGGCTGCTCGCCGAGGGCGTGGGACCGGAGACCCCGGTCGCCCTGTATCTGGACCGCTCCTTCGACGCCGTCGTCACGATCCTCGGCGTCCTGAAGGCCGGCGGCCTGTACGTCCCGCTCGACGTCCGCTCCCCCGCCGCCCGGCTGCGGCTGATCCTGGAGCAGGCGGGCGCCCCGCTCGTGGTCACCGACCGGAGCGGCCTGGACCTCCCGCCGGGTGTCCGGGTGCTCACCCCGGACGCGGACGGCATGCCGGACCACGACCCGGCGGTGCCGGTGGAGCCGGGCCGGCTGGCGTACGCGATGTTCACGTCCGGGTCGACCGGAACTCCCAAGGGCGTGGTGGTCACCCACGACAACATCGTGGCCCTCGCCGCCGACCGGTCCTTCGCGGGCGGCGCTCACGAGCGGGTCCTGCTGCACTCGCCACTGGCCTTCGACGCCTCGACGTACGAAGTGTGGGTACCGCTGCTCGCGGGCGGCGAGGTCGTCGTGGCGCCCCCGGGCGAGACCGACCTCGGCTTCCTGCGCGCCCAGCTGACCGGCGACGGGGTCACGGCGGTGTTCCTGACCACGGCCCTGTTCAACCTGCTCGCCGAGGAGCCGGGCGACCCGCTGTCCGGTGTGCGTGAGGTGTGGACCGGCGGCGAGGCGGGCTCGCCGGCCGCGATGCGCCGCGTGGCGGAACGCTGCCCGGACACCCGGGTGGTGCACGTGTACGGCCCCACGGAGACGACCACGTTCGCCACCCGGCACCCGGTCCGCCGCCCGTACGACTACGCGGGCACCCCGCCGATCGGCGCCCCCATGGACAACACCACCGCCTACGTGCTCGACGCGCGGCTGCGTCCGGTCCCGGTCGGCGTGCCCGGCGAGCTGTACCTGGGAGGTGCCGGTCTGGCCCGCGGTTATCTGAACCGCCCGGGTGCGACGGCGGGCCGGTTCGTCGCCGACCTGTTCGGCGCCCCCGGGGCCCGCATGTACCGCACCGGTGACGTGGTCCGCTGGCGGGCCGACGGCCAGCTGGAGTTCGTCGGACGCGCCGACCACCAGGTCAAGATCCGCGGCTTCCGCATCGAACTCGGGGAGATCCAGGGAGTGCTGGCCGGCCACCCGCGGGTGCGGCAGGCGACGGTCCTGGTCCGCGAGGACCGGCCCGGAGACAAACGCGTCGTCGCCTACGCCGTCACCGACGCACCCGCCGAGGAACTGCGGGCCCTGGCCGCCGAACGGCTGCCCGAGTACATGGTCCCCTCGGCGATCGTGCCGCTCGACGCGCTGCCCCTGACACCCAACGGAAAGCTCGACCACAAGGCGCTCCCCGCCCCGCAGTACGGCGGCCCGAGCGGCCCCGGCCGGGCCCCCCGCACCGCGCAGGAGGAGATCCTGTGCGCGCTGTTCGCCGAGGTGCTGGGCCTGGAGGAGGTCGGCCCGGAGGCCAACTTCTTCGAGCTCGGCGGGCATTCGCTGCTCGCCACCCGTCTGATCAGCCGTATCCGCACGGTCTTCGAGGCCGAGACCAGCCTGCGCACCCTGTTCGAGAACCCGACCGCGGAGACCCTCGTCACCCGCCTGACCCGCGCCGAGAAGGCCCGGCCCAGGCTGCGGCCGATGAAGAGGTCCGAGGAGATGTCATGATTCCGCTCTCTCACGCCCAGCAGAGGCTGTGGTTCCTGTACCGCCTGGAGGGTCCGAGCCCCACCTACAACGTGCCGCTCGCCCTGCGCGCCGACGGTCTCCTGGATCCCGGCGCGGTGCGGGACGCCGTACGGGACGTGGTCGCCCGGCACGAGATCCTGCGGACGGTGTTCCCGGCCGTGGACGGCGTGCCGCGGCAGCGCATCCTGCCCGTCGAGGAGGCCGGCGTCGAGCTCGGCACGGCGCGGGTGACGTCGGCCGGACTGGACGAGGCGCTGGCCGCCGCCGCCCGGCACCCCTTCGCCCTGGACACCGACGTGCCGTTCCGGGCCACGCTGTTCGCCGTGGACGGGGAGCGGCACGTGCTGCTCCTGCTGATGCACCACATCGTGGCCGACGGCTGGTCGGCGGGTCCCCTGCTGCGGGACCTGTCCACCGCCTACACCGCCCGGCTCGACGGCAGGACACCCGACTGGCAACCGCTGCCGGTCCAGTACGCCGACTACGCCCTGTGGCAACAGGAGGTCCTCGGCGACGAGACCGACCCCGACAGCCCCCTCTCCCGCCAACTCGA
>NZ_JBEXKG010000348.1:0-2714 GCF_040609555.1 Streptomyces sp. NPDC004658 | reverse complement strand
CGGAAGCCACGTGGACGGGTCCTGGTCCGCCTTGGACCGGTTCGAGGCAGCCGACACGCGATCAGAGCACGGTCGTCGCCAAGGTCGTTGGCGTAGGCCTCCCGCTCCTTCGCGTACATCCTGCATGGCCTCTACGCTCATCTCGGTGGCGTCGAACGGCCCTACACGGACCAGCCCCACGAGATGGTGCAAGGCCAGGAACCGGCTGGCGGCGGTACCCGAGGAGCGGATCCCGGCTCAAGCCCGTGCCGCACTGCTGCACGATCTAGAACTGTGCACGACCGGCTTCGACAAGCGCAACCAGTACATTCACATCTGCTGGGCGTACGACGACGAGGTCCACGGCTGGCGGACCGTCAAGGGCACAGAGGGCCTCAGCCGCCCCGAGATCGACCTGGTGTCCAGTGACGACGTCTGGGACCTGGCCAGTGAGTTCGCCCGCCTGCGGGACAAGCTGGTCACGTGGGACGCCCACTTCTTCGGTACACCTGGCGACCCATATATGGGTGTACCTGCTGCGTCCTCGAAGCGCTTGTGACGACCGGAGCACTGCATCACTCGCTTCGGGGTTGGTGACCCGCGGTATAGCCATCATCGGGGGTGATCGTCCAAGGTGGGTTGATGAGTGACACGTACCCCTTCGAGATCACTGACGAGATGCGCCAGGTCGCGGAAACGGCCCGGCGGCAGGGCTTGCAGAAGGATCTGCGGACGCTCGCAGCCAGCATCGGGGCTGACGTGGAAGGCCGGTACGACAGCGTGGAGCCCGGATGGCGGGCCGGAGTCGAGTGGACGCTGCGGTGGATCGAGAACACCGTCAGCCAGCTGACCGAGCGCAGGCCGTAGAAGAGCGGGCAGCGCCTGGTGGAAAGGATCCGGTGTGACGTGGACGCTGCCGGAGCCGATGCTGAGCACTCCCGTAGCCACGCCGGATCTGCGGCCGGGCTGGGCGGGCGAACCCAAATGGGACGGGTTCCGGGCGGCCGTCTTGGCCGACGCGGGCCGGGTAGGCGCCGCCTGCGCTCTTGCGCCACAGCTCCCTGCCAGAGAGCGGATCGAGGACTACACGCCGCCCTGGGTCGAATGCGGCGATGTAGACGGCGTCGCCAGCAACCAAGGGGGCCGTACTGATGCGTCGGGCGACCTGAGTGTCAAACAACGGGTGTCCATTTTGCCCGTCCCAGGCCAGCGCCCAGCCGCACCCCGTAGTCAGATGAACCGTCGTGCGACGGTAAGGGCCCGGCGTCCCGAAGCCGGGATGCCGGGCCCCCCTTACCGGGGCGCGATCAGGCGGGGCGGATGTTCTCAGCCTGCGGGCCCTTCTGGCCCTGCGTGACGTCGAACTCGACCTTCTGGCCCTCCTGCAGCTCGCGGTAGCCCTGGCTGGCGATGTTGGAGTAGTGGGCGAAGACGTCAGGGCCGCCGCCCTCCTGCTCGATGAAGCCGAAGCCCTTCTCGCTGTTGAACCACTTCACTGTGCCCTTGGCCATGACTGTCTCCTTTGAGGGAAACCGGGCACGCACGCTGCGCGACCGGGAGGTGATCGCCCTGGTCCGGAGAGGCGCTGAACAGCAAGAACGCCCGTGAGGCGATCACGGGCGAACGGAACTTCGGAACCACGACTGCTGATCACAACGCTATAACGGCATGACGGAAGCCGCTAGCGAAAACACGCCAGCATCCGGCCCGGAACGAAGGGCTGGATCGCCCGTGAGACTCGGCCGACGGTGATCAAGCAACTTCGCGCCCCTCTTCTGCACAAGGCTGCGGCGAGGCATGGCCTCTCCCCGCCGCCGACTGTTCTCCACCCACCGCCGTTCCGGCTCTACCTCACCGCCACCCCGCACATCCTCGCCGCCCCCCGGCCGCAAAGAGGCGCCGGCGGCCAGGAGCTGCGCGGCGCTGGGCATGGACTGGGCAAGGCCGGTGTCGGTCCCGCAGGCCGTCCCGGACAGCCCCTGACCGCCTTCTTGCGCCGTGACCGGACCCCGGGCCTCTCAAGGCCCGGGGTCCGGTGCTGTGTGCACGCCGGGTGATGTTCCGACAGGTCAGAGGTGCACGTCGTCTGGGGAGCGAGGCGGTGGGTGTTCCACGGTCCAGCGACGTTCAATGTTCTGACTGGGCGGAAATATGCCGTACTCCAAGATGTACTGAGGAGCGGAATGCGTCTGCCCGTCCCATGGTTTGGGCTGCCCTGGGCTGTTCGGCTTCCAGTGCTTCCAGGGATCGTGCTCCGGGTGGTGGATCACGAACTGGTCAGCTACGTCGTAGGCCACCTCCACGAGCGCGAAACCGATGGCGCCTTCCGCGTGCATCAGGTGGTCCACGTGCTTACGCCGGTCGGTGCCCCGGGTAGCGGGGCCAGGTAGGAACAGAAAGCGGTGAGGGTCCAGCGGGAGCAGGATGTCGCTCAATGCGGCGGCGCGCAGCTGGTCCTCGTCGTCGGGGCGGTTCCATATGGCGATGGGGGTATCGCTGGTCAGCAGGCACATGTCGCTGAAGCCCAGCGCCCACGGACGTGCTTCCAGGATGAGCGCCAACGTGACGATGTTCTCGACGATGTAGCGCAGGTGGGGGTTGTTCTGTGCGAGCGTGTGCACTTCCGGCGGCAGGTCGGTGAGAAGCCGTTGTCGTACCGATCATGGTGGGCGTGAGTTCGAGGTCGTCGACTCGGTCGGGTGATCTCGTGGCCGACCGGGTATGAAAGCGGGGCC
>NZ_JBEXKG010000347.1:0-2762 GCF_040609555.1 Streptomyces sp. NPDC004658 | reverse complement strand
GCTCCGCGCCGTACGCGCCGCCGTGCCACCCGCCGGGTGTCCGCGCCCGAGACCGCTCCCGCCGCCGAGGAGGCCGCGGAGGCCGGGGAAGCGGTGACCACCCACACCCCGGAGGTCCCCGCGACCACGCACACCACCGAGCCGGCCGCAGCCACCCAGCCCGCCCCGGCGCCGCAGGCTCCCGCACCGGCCGCCGAGGCCGAGGCCGCCGCGCCGCGCCGCGCCCGGCGCCGGGTCGTCCGCGCCGCGTCCGGGTTCGCCGAGCCCGCGCGGCCCGCCGCCGCGCGCACCGCCGAGGCGGAGGAGGCCGACGCCCCGCGCCGGCCCGCCCGCCCCGCCGTCGCCGTCTTCCAGCCGCCGGTGTTCACCGAGCCCAAGTTCCAGACGCCGGAGCGGGCCGCCGCCGAGGCGGCTGCCGAGGCCGCCGAGGTCACCGAGGTCACCGAGGCCGAAGAGACCGAGGAGTACGCCGAGGAGCGCGTCGAGACCGGTGGCCGCCGGCGCCGGCGTCGCCGTGGTGCCGCCGAGGAGAGCAGGCCGGTCGAGGCCGCCGCCGAGGACGAGGAGCCGGAGGAGGCCGAGGAGGCCGCCGAGGACCTCGCCGAGGGCGAGGAGGGCGACGAGACCGAGGGCGCCGAGGGTTACGAGGAGTCCGGATCGCGCCGTCGCCGCCGCCGTGGCGGACGCCGCCGCCGGCGCGGTGACGCGGCCGAGGGCGAGTCCGGCGAGGGTGCGGACGCCGACGAACTGGCCGCCGAGCAGGCCGCGCAGGACGCCGAGGACACCGCCGAGCAGGAGGAAGAGGACGCCGAGGAGGCGCGCGGCGAGGAGGCCGGCGGCTCCAGCTCCAGCAGCCGCCGGCGTCGCCGTCGCCGCCGCCGTGCCGGTGACACCTCCGTGGACACCGAGCCGTCCGAGGACGACCCGGAGCGCACGGTCGTCAAGGTCCGCGAGCCGCGCAAGCCCAGCGAGCCGTCCGACGAGGTGCAGTCCATCAAGGGCTCGACCCGTCTGGAGGCCAAGAAGCAGCGCCGCCGGGAAGGCCGTGAGCAGGGGCGCCGCCGCGTCCCGATCATCACCGAGGCCGAGTTCCTGGCCCGCCGCGAGGCCGTCGAGCGCGTGATGGTCGTCCGCCAGCACGGCGAGCGCACGCAGATCGGCGTCCTGGAGGACGGCGTGCTCGTCGAGCACTACGTCAACAAGGAGCAGTCGACCTCGTACGTCGGCAACGTCTACCTGGGCAAGGTCCAGAACGTGCTGCCGTCGATGGAGGCCGCCTTCATCGACATCGGCAAGGGCCGCAACGCGGTCCTGTACGCCGGCGAGGTCAACTTCGAGGCGCTCGGCATGTCGGGCGGGCCGCGCCGGATCGAGTCCGCCCTGAAGTCCGGCCAGTCCGTCCTCGTGCAGGTCACGAAGGACCCGATCGGGCACAAGGGCGCGCGGCTCACCAGCCAGGTCTCCCTCCCTGGGCGCTACCTCGTGTACGTCCCCGAGGGCTCGATGACCGGCATCAGCCGCAAGCTGCCCGACACCGAGCGGGCCCGGCTGAAGACCATCCTCAAGAAGATCGTCCCCGAGGACGCGGGCGTCATCGTGCGCACCGCCGCCGAGGGCGCGAGCGAGGACGAGCTGCGCCGGGACGTCGAGCGGCTGCAGGCGCAGTGGGAGGAGATCCAGAAGAAGGCCAAGAACGGCGGCAACGCTCCGACGCTGCTGTACGGCGAGCCGGACATGACCGTCCGGGTCGTGCGCGACATCTTCAACGAGGACTTCTCCAAGGTCATCGTCAGCGGTGACGAGGCCTGGCAGACGATCCACGGGTACGTCTCACACGTCGCCCCCGACCTGGCCGGTCGGCTGTCGAAGTGGACCTCCGAGGTCGACGTCTTCGCCACCTACCGGATCGACGAGCAGCTCGCCAAGGCGCTGGACCGCAAGGTCTGGCTGCCCAGCGGCGGTTCGCTGGTGATCGACCGGACCGAGGCGATGGTCGTCATCGACGTCAACACCGGCAAGTTCACCGGCCAGGGCGGCAACTTGGAGGAGACGGTCACCAGGAACAACCTGGAGGCGGCCGAGGAGATCGTGCGCCAGCTCCGGCTGCGCGACCTCGGCGGCATCATCGTGATCGACTTCATCGACATGGTCCTGGAGTCGAACCGGGACCTGGTGCTGCGCCGCCTGCTGGAGTGCCTGGGCCGCGACCGCACGAAGCACCAGGTGGCCGAGGTGACCTCGCTGGGCCTGGTCCAGATGACCCGCAAGCGGGTCGGCCAGGGCCTGCTGGAGTCGTTCTCCGAGACCTGTGTCCACTGCAACGGGCGCGGTGTCATCGTCCACCTGGACCAGGCGACCGCGAACGGTGGCGGCGGCAAGCGCAAGAAGCGCGGCCGGGGCGCCGAGGCGGCGGAGCCGGCGCACGAGCACGTGCACGAGACCGCCGCCGTGGCCGTGGAGACCGGCGAGGCCGTCGAGCCCGAGGTGGAGACCGCCGTGGAGGTGGCCGCCGAGGCCGCCGAGCCGGTGGCCCTGCCGGCGCCCGAGTTCGCACCGGACGAGGAGCTGTACAGCAGCGTCGCCGAGGCGGAGGCGGCGGCCACCCGTGGCCGTACGCGGCGCCGGGCGAGCCGCCGGGTGTCCGCTCCGGCGGGTGCGCCGAAGGCGGAGAAGGCGCCCAGGGCCGAGCGCGCGCCCCAGACCGGTAAGGCCGCCGCGGAGGCCGAGGTTCCGACCGCCCAGGACGTCACCGCCGAGCAGGC
>NZ_JBEXKG010000346.1:0-2774 GCF_040609555.1 Streptomyces sp. NPDC004658 | reverse complement strand
CGCCGACCGAGGCCTCGCCGGCCAGCGCGGCGGCCAGGGTGACCGCGTCCTCCAGGGCCTGGCAGGCGCCCTGGCCGAGATGCGGCGTCATGGCGTGCGCCGCGTCGCCCAGCAGCGCCACCCGTCCCGCCGTGAACGACGGCAGGGGCGTGGCCAGTTCGTGGATGTCGTGGTGCAGCACGGCCTCGGGCCGGGTGGCGGCCAGCAGCGCCGGGACCGGCTCGTGCCAGTCGCGGAAGCGGTGGCGGAGCATGCCGAGCGGGTCGGCGTGGCGGACCCCGGGCGGCGCGTTGAGCACCGCGTGCCACTCGGCGCGGCCGTCGGTGAACGCGATGTGCCCGAACTCGGCCCCCGCGCCCCAGGTCAGCTCGAAGTCGGTGGCCACGTCCAGCGGACCCTCGGTGAGGGCCCGCAGCACCGTCGAGCCGGCGTACACCGGACCGGGGTGGTCCGGGAACAGCCGGCCGCGCAGCCGGCTGTGCACGCCGTCCGCCGCGACGACCAGGTCCGCCTCCAGGACGCCGTCCCCGACCGGCACGGCCACCCGGCCGGGGGCCGAGAGGTCGAGCGTCTCCACGGTCGCGCCGACGAGCAGGCAGTCCCCGGGCAGCGCCGCGCGCAGCAGGCGGTGCAGGACCGCGCGCGGGATGCCGACGATGGGGGAGCCCAGTTCGCGCTCCAGCAGGGCCCCGTCCATGCGTGACAGCCACCGGCCCGCCGGGGTGCGGGTGCCCCCGGTGTACTGCGGGCGCGCCGCCGCCCGGACCGCCGCGCCGACGCCCACGGCGTCGAGCGCGCGCAGCCCGTTGGCGTGCAGCGAGATGCCGGCGCCCGCGTCGTCCAGGACGGCGGCCCGCTCCACCACCCGGACCTCCCAGCCGATCCGGCGCAGGCCGAGTGCCGCGGCCAGCCCGCCGATACCGCCCCCGACCACCACCGCCGTGCCGCCCATGCCGGTCCCCTCCCGTGGGTTTCTACACCTGTAGAAGCACCCTAGCGCGCCGTTCTACATCCGTAGAAGGCGGGTGTAGAAAGAGGGGGTGGCCACAGACCGACGTACCCTCCTCGCCGACACGGCGATCACCGTGCTCGCCGACACCGGCATGCGCGGGCTGACGCATCGCGCGGTCGACCGGGCGGCCCGGCTGCCCACCGGCACCACCTCCGCGTACTACCGCACCCGGCAGGCCCTCCTCACCGCCCTGGTCCGGCGTCTGGTGGAGCTCGACCAGGCGGAGCTGGAGGAGAGGGGCGCCGCCACGCCCGTACCCCGGACCGCCGACGAACTGGCGGCCGGCATCGCCGCGCTGATCGCGGCACGGCTCACCGGGGAGGGCCGCCGGCGGTCCCTCGCCCGCTACGCCTGCGCCGTCGAGAGCGCCCACCACCCCGAGCTGCGCGAGATCCTCGTGCCGCGCGACAACCAGGGGCGGCGGATCGTGCGCGCATTCCTCGCCGCACAGGGCGTCGCGGACCCGGAGGACCGCACGGTGACCCTGCTGACCTGCGTGGACGGGCTGGTCTTCGACCGGCTGGTGCACGGCGGGAGCGTCCAGGAGGAGGAGATCCGCGGCCTCGTCGCGGCCGCCCTGCGCTGAGCTGTGGGTGACGGCGCCGGGCCTCCTCAGCACCCGTCGCGGGTGCGGTCCCTCACGGTGGCAGCGCGCGCAGCGCCCGCAGCACCGCCCAGACGACCGATACCAGCGGAACCGCGACGACGGCGCCGATCACCCCGGCGACGATGCTGCCCGCGATGACCGACACCGCCACGACGAGCGGGTGCAGCCGCACCGCCCAGCTCATCACCAGCGGATGCAGCACGTGCCCCTCCAACTGGCCGATCACCACGATCAGCACCAGCACCCCGACCGCCGTGAGCGGGCCGCGCCCGGCGAGCGCGACGATCGTGGCGACCCCCAGCGCCACCGGCGAGCCCACCAGCGGCACGAACGCGGCGAAGAACTCCAGCAGCGTCAGCGGCAGTGCGAGCGGTACCCGCAGCACCAGCAGGACCACTCCCACCAGGACGGCGTTGGTGGCGGCCACGATGATGATGCCGCGCGTGTACCCCGCGAAGGCCCGCCAGGCCGCCCGGCCCGCCCGGTCCCACGCCGGGCGGGCACCGCTCGGCAGCAACTGGTCCCGCGTCCAGCTCCACAGGTGCTCGCCCGAGTAGAGGAAGAAGACCGAGGCGAACAGTGCCAGGGCCGCGCCCGTGACCAGTTCGACCACCCGGCCCAGCTCGCTGAGCGCGCTGCTGAACAGAGCGGCCCGGTGCGTGGCGATGTAGTGCGTCACCTGGCGCTGCAACCCGGCGAGCGCGTCGGCGCTGAGCCGGAACGGCGGCCGGCGCAGCCATTCCTCGATGCGGTGGACGCCGCCCCGGAACTCACTCGCCAGCCGGGCCGACTCGCCCGCCACCGCGCTGCCCACCAGCGCGAGCAGGCCCAGCAGCAGCACCAGACTGCCCACCAGCGCGATCGCCACGCACAGCGGCCTCGGCAGGAAGCGGTTCAGCAGATCGGTCAGCGGGCGCAGCACGGACGTCACGACCAGGGCGAGGAACAGCGCCACGGCGATGAGCTGGAAGCTGCCGAGGACGCTGAAGACGCCGTAGACGACGACGCCGACGAGAATCAGCCGCCAGGCGTAGGCCGCGCTGATCCGCAGCCACGGCACCGTCCGCTCGGCCGGCGGCACCCGAGGCTCCGGGCGGGTGACGGACGGCAGCCGCACCGAGTACGCCGACCGGCCGCCCGGCACCGCGCGCCCGG
>NZ_JBEXKG010000345.1:0-2797 GCF_040609555.1 Streptomyces sp. NPDC004658 | reverse complement strand
CGGCGAGTTGACCACGGATCTCATCGGAGACGCTCATATCACAACAACGAGCCGCATCACGCGAAGCAACACCTTGATTCTCTGCGAGCCCTTAGGCATAGAGGCACGCCCTTCGCACAACAGTTTGATAAAAACCTCACGCCCCAGGTGTCCCGCAGGCGTGCCTGAGCTGCGGCTCTCACGCTGCGTGCCGATCGTTTATCCAGGTGAAGACCGGTGCGACCTGTTTCGATTTTCGAAAAATCCGGGTACTCTGGAGGCATGCCGAACGAGGAAGAAACCCTACAGAGCCGCGTCCGGTCACTCATGGATGGCGCTGGGATGAACCAGACCCAACTGGCCGAAGCCATCGGAATCACGAACCCGAAGCTGTCCCTGTCTCTCGGCGGGGGGCGCCACTTTTCCACCTATGAGTTGGCGGCCATCGCGGAGCATTTCGGTACGACCGTGGACTACCTGCTCACCGGGAAACGGCCGCCGGCAGCCGCACTCGCCGCCCGCGACGACTCGGACGAGTCCCCCGCATGGGAGGTGGCCGTGAAGCGCGCCGAGACGCTCGACGAGACCGAGGCGGCATTGAACGATCTCGGAATCGCGCAGGTCATCTCACCACTCCTCAGCTGGGAGCGCCCTGCGCTTAGTGGGCTAGCAATCGCTGATGGCCCCACGCTGGCCGAAGCTGCACGTGCCCTCCTCGTCGACGACTTCCGGGCAGACATGCCCAGCGCAATCGAAGCCGCCTTCGGTATCCACGTCACTGCTCAGCCGTATGGCCCCGGCTTCGATGGCCTCTCCTGGCGGAGCGAGGATTGCCGCATCATCGTGATCAACACAGATGCCGCCTGGAGCCGACAGCGTTTCACCCTCGCTCACGAACTGGAACATCACCTCGCAGGGGACGTTGACACGAAGGGCCTCCTCGTCGACAAGGACGTTATGTCGACACACCACCGCATCGCAGAAATGCGCGCCAACTCGTTCGCCGCCGCACTGCTTATGCCAGAGCAAGAGATCCGGGAGCGAGTCAAAGACAAGGTGACGCCGACGTTGTTCGCCTCCCTGGTCGGCGACTTCCTCGTTTCCTCGGACGCACTGGCTTGGCGGCTCAAGAATCTGGGCCTTGTCGATGGCGCTGAGCGGAGCCGCCTCGCTTGTATGTCTGCACCCGAGGCGGCACGAGAAGGCGGCTGGGAAGACCGCTACTTCGAGCTGGTCAAGCATCAGAGCAGGCAGCGGCTACCGGAGGCGCTCGTGGAGCGTTCACTGCGGGCGTTCGTGGCTGGCGACATCAGCGCGCAGTGGCCAGCGCGCGTCCTCGGATGCGAGACGGGACTGCTGCATGAGGCGCTGGACGGAGCCGCGAGCGAGGTCGCCGAGGACAAGGAACCGGTGTTCACTCCGTGACGATCCTGGTAACCGATGCCTGCTCTGTGATCAACTTTGCGGCATCAGGCGATATGACGTTGCTCAAGTCAGGCCTTGCGGTACGCACGCCTCGTTGCACGCAGGCCGTGGATGCCGAGCTGCGTAAGTGGGCCCACAACTTTCCGGGACTGCAACCTCTGCTCGACGAGGGCTGGCTTGGTGAGCCGATCGAGCTCAACCGAACGGAGGACCAGAAGAACGTCGGTCGTCTTCGTACCGCGCTCGGCGGTACCCGCAACGAGCCGACCCTCCACCTGGGCGAGGCCGAGTCCATCCACGCAATGCGTACTCGAGTTGAGCTCGCTGGCGCGGTTCTGCTGACCGACGACCGGGACGCGGCCCGTATGGCCGGCCGCAGCAGCCTCACGACGTGGGACACCACGCGATTGCTCGCAGACTTCCACGCCAGTGGGGATTTGGAATGGGACGAGGCGCAGCAGGTCCTTCGGCGGATGGACGATGCAAACCGCGGGGTTCGCATACCTGCGAGCTACCACGACTTCACACAAGGCTGACTGGTAACCCTCAAAGGCCCTACGCGCGGCAGGGAGGGAAGCAGTGCGGGAAGGCCCCAACGCGATCGAGTCGGTGAATGCCCGCATCCGCCGGGCGGTCAAGGCCCGTGGACACTTCCCCAACGAGCAGGCCGCCCTGAAGTGCGTCTACATGGCGATCATGTCCCTCGACCCCACGGGCAAGGGCCAGGCCCGCTGGACCATGCGCTGGAAGACCGCGCTGAAAGCCTTCGACATCACCTTCGACGGCCGCCTGTCGGCAGCCCGCCAGTAGCACCAACTACCCCAGTTACACCGTTCGTTTGACAGACCCCGCTTGCGGCGGCGAGGAGGCCCATCAGCTCTTCAACGCTGCCCACGCCGACAGCTGCTGCCCACCGGCGGGACATCGCATCAGTTGGCGCGACTGCTACGGCGGTGCCGACATGTTGCCCCTGACGTCGAAGGCTGACCTGTTCCTCGAGTTCAACGGTGAGCCGCGGCCACTGCCGCGCCACCTGACGGAGAAACAGCGGGACCGGGCTCTCAGGGCGCAGAGGTTGGCCACATGGATCCGGCGCGAGGCCCATCGACGGAACCTCCACTAACTGTCACCACAGGCAGGACCGGCTCTGTGCCGGCGCCCGTCGACGGCCGGGGAGATGTGACTCGCGTCCGGACACACCACGAGCCCCGAAGAGAACGCATCCCCGGGGCCCGGTGTATGGAGTTGTGCTGTTTAACGACGGCGGGAAGCTGCCGTCACGCCTCGTTGGGGAGGCTTTAGAAGCCGTTGTCGTACCGATCATGGTGGGCGTGAGTTCGAGGTCGTCGACTCGGTCGGGTGATCTCGTGGCCGACCGGGTATGAAAGCGGGG
>NZ_JBEXKG010000344.1:0-2859 GCF_040609555.1 Streptomyces sp. NPDC004658 | reverse complement strand
TGATGTTCGAGAAGCTGAAGCGCGCGCCGAAGGAGGGCCAGACGGTCACCGTGCGGCTCCGCTTCAGCAAGTCCGGTCCGCCCACCGCCCTCCGCCCGAGCCCAGGTAGACGGCGGTCACGTAGGCGAACGCGGGGAGCCAGCTCAGGCGGGCACCCAGCAGGACGGCCGCCGTCGCGGTGACGCCCGCGCAGCCCAGGGTGTTGCGGATGACGGCGGGCGGGCCGAAGGTGTCCGCGTGGCCGAGCACGGCCGGGACGACCAGCAGGGCCGCCAGTGTGGTCAGGGCCGTCAGCTGGGCCAGCCGGCGCGGCCACCAGGGGCGTACGGCCGTACGGTCCAGCTCGTCCGAGGCGCTGTACAGGCTCGCCCCGATCACCGCCGACGCCAGCAGCGGCGCCAGCGCGACGATGGGCACCCGGCGGTCGGGGTCGAGGTAGGCGTCCAGCCGGCCGGCCGCCCAGAGGGCGAAGGCGGCGGTGCCGGCGAGCGCGGCCAGCGTGGCGGGCAGCGCCCGGGAGCGGGCGTACAGAAGCGGTCCGGTCACAGGGCCGGCACCCCCTCGGCGTCGCAGTCGGCGTGGGCCGCGAAGTAGGCCGACAGCCACTCCCGGCGTGTCCGCTCGTCCATGCCGGCCAGCTTCGCGCGGGCCGCGCGGCGCTCGCGCAGGTCGGCGCGCCGCGTCGCGTCGCCCCGGGCGTCGTCCTCGTCGATCGCCTTGCCCGTCGAGGTCGGCGCGAGGTAGTGCTCGACGGCGTCGTCCGCCCGGAGCACCCGGGCCGTCCGGGTCCGCCCGGGACAGTCGTAGCCCTGCAGCGCGGCGACGGCCTCCCACGCGAACTGCTCCGGATCCGTCAGCCGCCCCCGTACGGCCGACCAGCCCAGCGGCGTGATGCCCGGCAGCCGGGCCTCGCCGGCGCGCGGCGCGCCGCCGCGGTCCGCCCACCGCACCGGCAGGTTCCGCACCCCGTCCAGCTTGCCCGTGACCCCCGACAGGGCCTCGCCGACCTGCGGGAGCATCCCGGCGTACCGGGCATTGACGCACACCGCCGGGGTGGTGGAGGTGTCGCACACCTGACGGCGGGCGAGGGGGTCGGCATGCCACAGGCCGTTCCCGGTCTGCGCGAGCAGCGTGCCCGCGGCCAGCGCGGCGGCCAGCGGCAGCACGGCCGTCATCCGGCGCCGGGCGGCGTACGCCAGCACGATGGCGAACGCCAGTCCGCCCGTCCACACCGCCATGGCCCAGGGCTGCCACCACACGGGCAGCCCGCCGGACGGAAGCGACGTGGTGGGGCTGAGGGCGTGGCCGGGGACCGAGCGACCCATCGTCACGATCCCCAGGCCCACATATCCCGCCATCGCGAGCAGCGGCGCCGCGAGCCGCGCCGGCACCGCCCGGCCCGCCACGTGCCCGGCCAGCGCACCGGCCGCCATGGCGGCCGTGTCCCCGGGCAGCAGCGTCAGGTGGGGACGGTCGCCCTGGGCGTAGGGCCAGGTGGCCAGCTGGGCCAGGGCCGCGGTCAGCAGGTAGCCCACGGCCACCCAGCCCGCCACCGGCAGCGCCGCGGCCAGCAGCCGGACCAGCGGCGGCCGTACGGTCGTCCCCCACAGCTCCTCGGTACGGCGCCGGCGCTCCCGGCCGCCCTGCCAGCAGCCCGCCGCCGCGGCCAGCGGAAGGGTGATCAGCATCGCCGAGTGCAGCTGGCCGGCGGTCTCCGACCATCCGCCCTGCCACTGGTCCGCCTTCGCCCACAGCGTCACGCCGAGCGTGAGCAGTACCGCGGCCCCGGCCCAGGGCGCGAAACCCCGCAGCCACTCGGCGCGCAGCGGGTGCGGCGCACGCGGGGCCGCCGTCGGCCCGGTGACGGGCTCGGTGACGAGGGTCATCGCACCGCCTCCCGCGCACCCGGCGCGCGGTGCGCCCGCAGCGCCGCCGTGTAGCCGCGCTCGATCGGATGGTCGCCCGGCCCGTCCGACGCCTCGCCGAGCAGGGTGAGCGCCCCGGGCGTGCCCCGGTACGCGATCCGGCCCCCGTCCAGCAGGGTGACCTCCGTGCAGGCGGCGGCCACGTCCTCCACGAGGTGGGTGGAGACCACGACCGTCGCCGAGGCGCCCAGCTCGCGCAGCAGCTCGCGGAACTCCACCCGCTGCTCCGGGTCCAGACCGGCGGTCGGCTCGTCCAGCAGCAGGACGGCGGGGTCGTTGACGATGGCCTGCGCGATGCCGACCCGGCGGACCATGCCGCCGGACAGCGTCCGGACCCTGGCGTCGATACGGTCCGCGAGGCCGACCCGGGCCACCGCACGCTCCACGGCCGCCGGCACGTCCGCCGCCGGCATCTCCTTCAGCCAGGCCACGTACGCCACGAACTCCCGCACCGTGAAGCCCGGGTAGTAGCCGAACTCCTGCGGCAGGTAGCCCAGCCGGCGCCGCACCCCGGCCAGTCCGCGGTGGCCGGCGGTGTCCTCACCGAGCAGCTCCACCCGGCCGGCGTCCGGCCGCGCCACCGTGGCCAGCACCCGGATCAGCGAGGTCTTCCCGGCCCCGTTCGGCCCCAGCAGCCCGTGCACACCGGTGCCGAGCACCAGGTCGAGCGCATCGAGGGCGAGCGTCTTGCGGTGCCGGACCCGCAGGCCGGTCACACGGATGGAACTCATCGTCTCTCCAGGGGAGGGCACGGGGACCCGAGGTGGGTCCGGGTTCGGTCGAGGCGCGCGCGGGCGCTGCCCCGGGATCGCGGCCGGTGACCGCGCGGGCCACGGCCGCCAGGAGGCCGAGGCCTGAAGGGTGGTCATGGGACGGGGCAGCCCGGGCGCGCCTCGACCGAACCCGGACCCACCTCGGGTCCCCGTGCCCTCCC
>NZ_JBEXKG010000343.1:0-2956 GCF_040609555.1 Streptomyces sp. NPDC004658 | reverse complement strand
GCCCTCGCCCGGATGCGGGCCGAGCTGGCGGCGCAGGGGCTGCTGCGGGTGCTGCCGCCCCGCCGGACCCGTGCCGCCCGCCGCCTGGTGGCGGAGCTCCGCGAGCGACGTCCGCTGCCCGAGGGCCCCGACGGGCTGCCCGAGGACGAGGCGCTGCTCGCCGTCGCGCTGTACGGCGAGCGGGCCCTGACCGTCCTCGCACCGCGTTTCGCCCGCGAGGCCGGGCTCACCGGCCGGGGCGCGCTCGCGGACGAGGGCCGCTTCCCGTTCGGCCGGGGCACGAGCCTGCGCCACATCGTGGGGGACGAGGGCAGGTACGACGGCTGGGACGGCGGGCACGACCACGGGGGGCACCACTACGGGGGCGGGCACGACCACGGGGGCGGGTTCGGCGGAGGCGGCGGGTTCGACTGAGGTCCGGGCGCGTGCGGACGACGAAGGGGCGGCCCGTCCGGATGACGGGCCGCCCCTTCGGTGCGCGGTGCGTGCGGCGGGTCAGACCTTCAGCGGCTTGACGGACGTCGGGGCGTGACCGGGCTCGGTGGCCAGCTCCTCGAACTCGCTGATGTCGCTGATGTCCATCGTGCGGCTCATGGAGATGTTGGTGATCCGCTCCAGGATCGCCTCGACGACGACCGGCACCCGGTACTCGGCGGCCAGCTTCTTCGCCTGCTCGAAGGCGGCACCCAGCTGGTCCGGCTCGGTGACCCGGATCGCCTTGCAGCCCAGGCCCTCGGCGACCTTGACGTGGTCGACGCCGTAGACACCGATCTCCGGCGTGTTGATGTTCTCGAACTCCAGGTTGACCTGGAAGTTGATGTCCAGGCCGATCTGCGCCTGGCGGATCAGGCCCAGGTAGGCGTTGTTCACCAGCACGTGGACGTACGGAATCCTGTGCTGGGCGGCGACCGCCAGTTCCTCGATCATGAACTGGAAGTCGTAGTCGCCGGAGAGCGCGACGACCGGGGCGTCCGGGTCGGCCTTGGCGACGCCGATCGCGGCGGGGACGGTCCAGCCGAGCGGGCCGGCCTGGCCGCAGTTGATCCAGTGGCGCGGCTTGTAGACGTGCAGCATCTGGGCGCCGGCGATCTGGGAGAGGCCGATCGTGGTGACGTACCGGGTGTCCGGGCCGAAGGCCTTGTTCATCTCCTCGTACACGCGCTGCGGCTTCATCGGCACGTTGTCGAAGTGCGTACGGCGCAGCAGCGTGGCCTTGCGCTCCTGGGCGGAGGCGACCCAGTCGGAGCGGTCGGGGAGCCTGCCCGCGGCCCTCAGCTCCTTCGCCACCTCGACGAACAGCTCCAGCGCGGCCCTGGCGTCGGAGACGACCCCGTAGTCCGGCGGGAAGATCTTGCCGATCTGGGTGGGCTCGATGTCGACGTGGACGAACTTCCGCCCGCCGCGGTACACGTCGAGCTTGTAGCCGGTGTGGCGGTTGGCCCAGCGGTTGCCGATGCCGAGGACGAAGTCCGACTCCAGGAAGGTGGCGTTGCCGTACCGGTGCGAGGTCTGCACGCCGACCATGCCCGCGTTCAGCTCGTGGTCGTCGGGCAGCGCGCCCCAGCCCATCAGGGTCGGGATGACCGGGGTCTGCGTCAGCTCGGCGAACTCCACCAGCAGGTCGCAGGCGTCGGCGCCGATGACGCCGCCGCCGGCGACGATGACGGGGCGCTGCGACTTTAGAAGAAAGGAGATCGCCTTCTCGATCTGGGCGCGGGTCGCGGCCGGCTTGTAGACGGGCAGCGGCTCGTACGTCTCCGGGTCGAACTCGATCTCGGTGAGCTGGACGTCGATCGGCAGGTCGATCAGGACCGGGCCGGGGCGACCGGAGCGCATCAGGTGGAACGCCTGCTGGAAGACGCCGGGGACCTGGGCGGCCTCCAGGACGGTCACGGCCATCTTCGTGACCGGCCCCGCGATCGAGGCGATGTCGACGGCCTGGAAGTCCTCCTTGTGGATCACGTGGGTGGGCGCCTGGCCCGTGATGCACAGGATCGGGATGGAGTCGCCGATGGCCGAGTACAGGCCGGTGATCATGTCGGTGCCGGCGGGGCCGGACGTGCCGATGCAGACACCGATGTTGCCCGGCGCGGTCCGGGTGTAGCCCTCGGCCATGTGCGAGGCGCCCTCGACGTGGCGGGCGAGGGTGTGGTTGATGCCGCCGCCCTCCTTGAGGGCCTTGTAGAACGGGTTGATCGCCGCGCCCGGCACACCGAAGGCGTCGGTGACGCCCTCGCGCTTGAGGATCTCAACTGCCGCGCGGGCAGCGGTCATACGGGCCATCGAGTACTCCTGCTTCGGCTGTCGGATGCGTACTCCCGTCGCGCCCCGCGGTGAGCACCACCATCTTCCGCATTGCGGAAATTGATTTCTACTATCTGGAAGCAATGTAAGGGGGTGGGGGAAGGTCGTCAAGAGTGGTCCGGACACCGGCAAGCGCCGGACAGGAGCGGCCGGCGAGGGGCACCATGGGAGCGCCGTCCCGACGCGACGCCTTGGAGTGGGCCATGCCCGAGAGCGTTCCGGTGCGCTGCCCGGCCTGCCGGCGCGCGCACGTCTACACCGCGCCGGCGTATCCGTGCGTGTGCGGGGCGCCGACCGCGCCAGGGCTGGACCCGGCGGCCGAACCGGCCGTGGCGGCGCACCGCGCCTGGGACGACGAGTGGGTCACCGTGCCGTGCGCCGCCTGCGGGCGCCTGGGCCACTGGCCCCACCCGGAACTGGGCTGCCCGTGCGGCACGGTCCTGCGCATCCCGGTGAAGCGGTCCCGGGCGGCGGGGCCGCAGGCGGGGGCACCACCGGGACGGCCCGGCGCACCGGGGTCCTCCGGTACGCGGGGAGCACCTGCGACGCCGGAACCGGTGGCTGCCCAGGCTCCGGCGGAACCGCGGGGACCGGCCGACGCGCCGGCACACGCCGGCACACGGCCACCGGCGAACGGCACGTCCGGACCGTC
>NZ_JBEXKG010000342.1:0-2956 GCF_040609555.1 Streptomyces sp. NPDC004658 | reverse complement strand
TGTGGGTGAGGTGCACGACCGGACCCTCGCCGCGGCCGCGGCCTTGGACCCGTCGGCGGCCACCCTCGCCGTCCTCCTCATCGGCCCGGCCGGCGCGGGCAAGACCAGCGTCGCCCAGTACTGGGCGGACCACCGCCGCGTCCCGACGGCCCACATCAGCCTGGACGACGTCCGCGAATGGGTCCGCTCGGGCTTCGCCGACCCGCAGTCCGGCTGGAACGACAACTCGGAGGCCCAGTACCGCCTGGCCCGCCGCACCTGCGGCTTCGCCGCGCGCAACTTCCTCGCCAACGGCATCTCCTGCATCCTCGACGACGCCGTCTTCCCGGACCGCCCGGTCGTCGGCCTCGGCGGCTGGAAGCGGCACGTGGGCCCCGGCCTGCTCCCGGTGGTCCTGCTCCCGGGCCTCGACGTCGTCCTCGAGCGCAACGCCGAGCGCACCGGCAACCGCCGCCTCACCGACGAGGAGGTGGCCCGCATCCACGGCCGCATGGCCGGCTGGTACGGCTCGGGCCTCCCGATCATCGACAACTCCCAGCTGGACGTCCCCGGGACGGCGAGGGTCCTGGACGAGGTCCTGGCCAGGGCGATAGCGAGCCCGCCGAGCTGGTGAGCAAGGGGCCGGGCCCGCCGTACCGGCACACCGCCGCACCAGCCCCCACCTGCCCCGCAGCCCCACTCGGCCCCCGCCGATCGGCATAATCCGGGCAAACCTCCTACGCTCATCTCATGTCAGAGGTGTACGCGAACCGCCGATCCCGGCTGAGGGAACACTTCAACGCGGCCGGCACCGCGGCAGCGCTCGTCACCCGCCCGGCCAACGTCCGCTACCTCGCCGCCGCCGCCCCGCGGGGTGCCGTGCTGCTCATCGGCAGAGGCGAGGACGTCCTGGTGTGCTCCGGCCCGCCGGACGACCGGCCCCACGAAGGCCAGCCGGACGAGAACCTGCGCCTGCACGTCCTCCCGGCGCACGACGGCGACGCCGCCGTCGTGGCGGCCGGCCTCGCCGCCGACCAGGGCGCCGACTCCCTGGCGGTCGAGGAACACCACCTCACCGTCACCCGGCACCGGGCCATCGCCTCCGTCGCCCCCAGGCTCCGCCTCACCGATCTCGGCGGGGCCGTGGAACAGCTCAGGGTCGTCAAGGACGAGGAGGAGATCTCCTGCCTGCGCATCGGCGCCGAGATCGCCGACCAGGCCCTCGGCGAGCTGCTGGAGTCGATCCTGGTCGGCCGCACCGAACGGCACCTCGCGCTGGAGCTGGAGCGGCGCCTGGTCGATCACGGTGCCGACGGCCCGGCCTTCCCCACCTCCGTGGCCACGGGACCGCACGCCGGCCGCCGCGGCCACCGCCCCACCGACCGGAGGGTGGAGGAGGGCGACTTCCTCTCCGTCTGTCTCGGCGCCACCTACCGCGGCTACCGCTGCGAGATCGGCCGTACCTTCGTCATCGGCACCTCACCGGCCGACTGGCAGATCGAGCTGTACGACCTGGTCTTCGCCGCTCAACGGGCCGGGCGCGAGTTCCTGGCACCCGGCGCCGCCTACCGTGACGTGGACCGCGCCGCACGCCAGGTACTGGACTCCGCGGGCTACGCGGAGGCCCTGCCACCGCTCACCGGACACGGTGTCGGACTCGAAATCGACGAGGACCCGCAGTTGGCGCCCGCGGCCATGGGTAAACTGGACGCTTGCGTGCCGGTCACCGTCGAACCGGGGGTCCACCTCCCGGGCCGGGGCGGTGTCCGGATCGATGACACGCTCGTCGTGCGCCCCGAGGCGGACGGCGGACCCGAGCTACTCACCATCACGACCAAGGAGCTGCTCGCGCTCTAGCCTCGCGCTGTGCGCATGCCCCGGGGTCGTACGTCAGTCCAGGAGATTCCGCAACCGTGGCTTCCACGAACGACCTCAAGAACGGCATGGTGCTCAAGCTCGAAGGCGGCCAGCTCTGGTCCGTCGTCGAGTTCCAGCACGTCAAGCCCGGCAAGGGCCCGGCCTTCGTGCGCACCAAGCTCAAGAACGTGCTCTCCGGCAAGGTCGTCGACAAGACCTTCAACGCCGGCGTCAAGGTCGAGACGGCCACTGTCGACAAGCGCGACATGCAGTTCTCGTACATGGACGGCGAGTACTTCGTCTTCATGGACATGGAGACCTACGACCAGCTGCACATCGACAGGAAGGCCGTCGGCGACGCCGCGAACTTCCTCGTCGAGGGCTTCACCGCCACCGTCGCGCAGCACGAGGGCGAGGTTCTCTTCGTCGAGCTGCCCGCCGCCGTCGAGCTGACCATCGCGGAGACCGAGCCGGGCGTCCAGGGCGACCGCTCCACCGGTGGCACCAAGCCGGCCACCCTGGAGACCGGCCACCAGATCCAGGTCCCGCTCTTCATCACCACCGGCGAGAAGATCAAGGTCGACACCCGCACCAGCGACTACCTCGGCCGGGTGAACAGCTAACCGTGGCTGCCCGCAACACGGCCCGCAAGCGCGCCTTCCAGATCCTCTTCGAGGGCGACCAGCGCGGCGCCGACGTCCTGACGGTCCTCGCCGACTGGATCCGGCTCTCCCGGTCCGACACCCGGCAGCCGCCGGTCAGCGAGTACACGATGCAGCTGGTCGAGGGCTACGCCGAGCACGCGAAGCGGATCGACGAGCTGATCGCCCAGTACGCGGTGGGGTGGACCCTCGACCGCATGCCGGTCGTGGACCGCAACATCCTGCGGCTGGGCGCGTACGAGCTGATCTGGGTCGACGAGACCCCGGACGCCGTCGTCCTGGACGAGATGGTGCAGCTGGCGAAGGAGTTCTCGACCGACGAGTCGCCGTCGTTCGTCAACGGCCTGCTGGGCCGTCTGAAGGAACTCAAGCCGTCCCTTCGCCGGGACGAGGCGTAACCGCCCGACAGCCAACGCCGGAGGGCCCGCCCCCCCGCGGGGGGGGGGGGCCCCCCGGGG
>NZ_JBEXKG010000341.1:0-2957 GCF_040609555.1 Streptomyces sp. NPDC004658 | reverse complement strand
CGGCCATGGCCCGGCCCAGCGCGCGCGCCTCGGCGGTGAAGTGGTCGCCCGCGGCGAGCGCGCGCAGCGCCAGCGTCCAGCCGTCGGTGGCGTCCGGCAGGAACGGCTGGAGCACCCCGAGGGTGGCCGGGCGCGGGGCGCTCGTGGTGAACCAGGCCACCGGCGCGGGCACCCGGGTGCAGCCCTGCGCGGTCAGCGCCGCCGGCACCTCCAGGTCAGGGTTGACGCCCGGCTGGATCCGGCGGAACACCTTCAGGATGTAGGCGTCGCCGTACACGATCGAGGAGTTGGACTGCTCGGCGTCCAGCAGCCGCGGGGGCAGACCGCCGGGCAGGTGGGCGGCCGGGTCCGTCTCGAACCGCAGCGGCCCCGCCGTACCGGGCTGCCGCAGCCGCTCCAGCAGCAGATGGGCCGAGCGCGGGTCGTGCAGGGCGTCGTACACCGCGAGCCCGGCCAGCGGGCCGTCCACGGCGCGCCCGATGAACGCCCGTTCCAGCCGCGGGGCGAGCTGCTGGCGCAGGCCCAGCAGCAGCTGGTAGCAGTCCCCGGGCGGGGGAGTGCCGCCGGGGGTGGGCACCGGCACGTGCGAGGCGTGCACCAGCAGGTGCAGACACCCCGGGAACAGCTCCGTCACGGACAGCACCGACAGATCGGTGACCGGCCGGTCCTTGCCCGCGAACCAGCGTTGCCTCGGCAGCCAGTCGCGCAGCAGCCCGCCCAACGAGGCCAGTGGCCCGTCGGGCCCGGCCGCGGTGCGCGGTCGGGGGGTGATGGTCTTCGGCATGGTGACGCGTCCTTTCCTCGGCGCCGGGCGTTCAGCGGCGGCGGCCGATGCGGGATGCGACTCGGGTGAGCCGGAACCAGTAGAAGCCGTGGCCTTGCAGGGTGAGCAGGTAGGGCAGTTCACCGATGGCGGGGAAGCGGACGCCGCCGATCAGCTCGACGGGGTGCCGTCCGTCGTAGGCCCGCAGGTCGAGTTCGGTGGGCTGGGCGAAGCGGGAGAAGTTGTTCACGCACAGCACCAGGTCGTCGCCGTACTCCCGCAGGAACGCCAGGACCGCCGGGTTCGAGGACGTCAGTTCCGTGAACGAGCCGAGTCCGAAGGCGGGGTTCTGCTTGCGGATCTCGATCATGCGGCGGGTCCAGTGCAGCAGGCTGGACGGGGACGACATGGAGGCTTCCACGTTGGTGACCTGGTAGCCGTAGACCGGGTCCATGATCGTGGGGAGGTAGAGCCGGCCGGGGTCGCACGCCGAGAAGCCGGCGTTGCGGTCGGGGGTCCACTGCATGGGGGTGCGGACGGCGTCGCGGTCGCCGAGCCAGATGTTGTCGCCCATGCCGATCTCGTCGCCGTAGTACAGGATCGGCGAGCCGGGCAGGGAGAGCAGCAGGGCGGTGAACAGCTCGATCTGGTTGCGGTCGTTGTCGAGCAGCGGCGCGAGGCGGCGGCGGATGCCGATGTTGGCGCGCATCCGCGGGTCCTTGGCGTACTCCGCCCACATGTAGTCGCGTTCCTCGTCGGTCACCATCTCGAGGGTCAGCTCGTCGTGGTTGCGCAGGAAGATGCCCCACTGGCAGTTCGAGGGGATGGCCGGGGTCTTGGCGAGGATCTCGGAGACCGGGTAGCGGGATTCCCGCCGTACGGCCATGAAGATGCGCGGCATGACGGGGAAGTGGAACGCCATGTGGCACTCGTCGCCGCCGGAGGCGTAGTCACCGAAGTAGTCGACGACGTCCTCGGGCCACTGGTTGGCCTCCGCCAGCAGCACGGTGTCCGGGTACATCGCGTCGATCTCCTTGCGCACCCGCTTCAGGAACTCGTGGGTCGCCGGCAGGTTCTCGCAGTTGGTGCCCTCCTCGGCGTAGAGGTAGGGCACCGCGTCCAGGCGGTAGCCGTCGATGCCCAGGTCCAGCCAGAAGCGCAGGGCGGCCAGGATCTCCTCCTGCACGGCCGGGTTCTCGTAGTTCAGGTCCGGCTGGTGCGAGAAGAAGCGGTGGAAGTAGTACTGGCCGCGCACCGGGTCGAAGGTCCAGTTGGAGACCTCCGTGTCGACGAAGATGATCCGCGCGTCCTCGTACTGCTTGTCGTCGTCGGCCCACATGTAGTAGTCCCCGTACGGGCCGTCGGGGTTCTTGCGGGACTCCTGGAACCACGGGTGCTGGTCGCTGGTGTGGTTCATGACGAAGTCGATGATCACGCGCATGCCGCGCTGGTGGGCGGCGTCCACGAACTCCACGAAGTCGGCGAGGTCGCCGAACTCCGGCAGGACGGCGGTGTAGTCGGAGACGTCGTAACCGCCGTCCCGCAGCGGCGACTTGAAGAACGGCGGCAGCCACAGGCAGTCCACGCCGAGCCACTGCAGGTAGTCGAGCTTGGACGTCAGGCCCTTCAGGTCGCCGACGCCGTCGCCGTTGCTGTCCTGGAAGGAGCGGACCAGGACCTCGTAGAAGACGGCGCGTTTGAACCACTCCGGGTCCCGGTCCTTGGCGGGTGTGTCCTCGAAGGTGTCCAGTACGGGGTCGTTGACGGTCATGACGCTGCGGGCCCTCCGATCTGGGGCGTCGATCGCCCGACGTGGAGCACGTGCGCCGGCGCCCGGCCGGGTGTGAGGCGCACGTAGTTGGTCCTGCCCCAGTGGTACGTCTCGCCCGTCAGTTCGTCGTGCACGGACGGGGCGGCGTCCCAGTCCAGGCCGAGTTGCGGCATGTCCAACGAGACCGTGGCCTCCTGGGTGTGGTGCGGGTCGAGGTTGACGACCACGACGACCGTGTCCGTGCCCGTGCGCTTGCTGTAGGCGAGCACGGCATCGTTGTCGGTCTGGTGGAAGCGGAGGTTCCGCAGGCGCTGTAGCGCCGGGTGCCGCCGCCGGACGGTGTTGAGTTTCGTGATGAGGGGGGCGATGGTGCGCCCCTCGCGTTCGGCGGCCTCCCAGTCGCGGGGTTTGAGCTGGTACTTC
>NZ_JBEXKG010000340.1:0-2982 GCF_040609555.1 Streptomyces sp. NPDC004658 | reverse complement strand
ACGGCAACGGCGGCGGGCGGCACCAGGTACACCAGCGCGAGCCCGGCGACCGTACCGAGGAGCAGCAGGGGGCTGTGCCGCAGCTGCGCGTAGGCGCTGCGCGACACCATCCGCCACAGGTCGTGCAGCCGCGGATACGGGCGCACGCTGTCCACCCGGTCGGCCAGCCCCAGCCAGACGCGACCGCCCGAGCCCTTCACCGCGCGCGCGAGCGCGACGTCGTCGATGACGGCGTGGCGGATGGCGTCCGGGACGCGCGCCTTCTCGGCCATGTCCGCGCGCAACAGGACGCAGCCGCCCGCCGCCGCGGCGGTGCGCGAGCCCGGCCGGCCGATCCACCGGAAGGGATACAGCTGGGCGAAGAAGTACACGAACGCGGGGACCACGAGCCGCTCCCACAGGCTCGCCACGCGCAGCCGCGCCATCTGGGACACGACGTCGAAGCCGCCGCTGCCGGCCGCCGCCACCAGCTCGCGCAGGCTGTCCGGCGCGTGCGCGATGTCGGCGTCCGTCAGCAGCAGGTACTCGGGATCACGCGCGCGTGCCAGCCCGATGCCGTACCGCACCGCCCACAGCTTGCCGGTCCAGCCCGCCGGCGGCTCCCCGGGCGATCCCACCGTCAGCGGCAGCCCGCCGTGCCGCCGGGACAGCTCGCGGGCCAGGTCCCCGGTGCCGTCCGTACTGCCGTCGTCCACCAGGAAGACCTCCGCCCGCCCCGGATAGTCCTGCGCCAGCAGCGACGGCAGGCTCGCGGGCAGCACGGCCGCCTCGTCGCGGGCCGGTACGACCACGCAGACCGACGGCCACACGTCCGGGTCCCGGCGCCGCGGCAGCCGCACGTCCGTGCGCCAGAAGAAGCCCTGGCCCAGCAGCAACCAGCACCAGGCGGCCAGTGATACGACGGTGATCCACAGGAAGGCGCTCACGGCCGCAGTCTGCCCCACCCGACCGGCTCGCGCGGAACGCATCGTCTATCGTGGCCGGGTGAAGATCGCGCTCATGGACTCCGGAATCGGCCTGCTGCCCGCCGCCGCCGCGGTACGTCGACTGCGACCCGACGCGGATCTCGTCCTGTCGTGGGACCCGGACGGCATGCCCTGGGGACCGCGCACCCCGGAGGACATCACCGAGCGGGCCATCGCCGTCGCCGAGGCGGCCGCCGCACACGACCCCGACGTCCTGATCGTCGCCTGCAACACGGCGTCGGTGCACTCCCTGCCGGCGATGCGGGCCCGTTTCGAACCGGACCTGCCGATCATCGGTACCGTTCCGGCGATCAAGCCGGCCGCCGCGGGCGGCGGACCCGTCGCGATCTGGGCGACCCCGGCCACCACGGGCAGCGCCTACCAGCGCGGGCTGATCGAGGAGTTCGCCGCCGGCGTGGAGGTGACCGAGGTGGCGTGCCCCGGTCTCGCGGACGCCGTGCACCACGCGGACGACGCGGCGATCGACGCGGCCATCGCCTCGGCCGCCGCCCGTACCCCCGACGACGTCACCACGGTCGTCCTCGGCTGCACCAACTACGAACTGGTCGCCGAGCGCATCCGGGCGGCCGTCCAGCGGCCCGGCCGCCCGCCGCTCATCCTGCACGGCACCGCCGGGGCGGTGGCCGCCCAGGCCCTGCGCCGGATCGGAGCGGAGTCGGTCCCGGCCGCCGTCGCCGACACCACGCTCACGGTGCTGCTGAGCGGCCGTGAGGCGACCCTCCCGGACACGGCGCTGTCCTACGAGGAGGGCCGCTTCCTCAAGGCCGTCAGCCCCGTCCGCTGACCGCCGCGGAACCGTGCCGGCGGCGCGGTCCGCTGTGGGCCGGCCGGGCCAGTCACCCTGCGCCACGCCCTACCCGCACAGCGAAACCTGAGTAACCTCGTACACATGAGGGACCACCCCGACGCCGACGACATCCCGCGCCCGGAGGTCTGGACGGGACGCGCCACCAACCGGGTCCAGTGGCTGCTGGCGCTGGCCGGTGCCGCCTGTATGGCGCTCGGCATCGAACTGGCCGTCGACTCGGCCTGGGGCTCCGGCATCGCCCCGCTCGTGATGTCGGTCGTGGGCTGCATCGCGGCCGGCCTGCTGGTCCTGTTTGGCACGCTCGCCTTCGTGCACGTCGACCTCAAGCTCGACAAGGAGTGCGTCGAAGTGCGCTGCGGGCACATGGGGCTGCCGCGCCGCCGCATCCCGCTCTCCCACGTGGCCGGCGCCGACTTCACCGCCCTCGTCACCCCCCGGCACTGGGGCGGCTGGGGCTATCGCTGGCGCCCCGAGAAGGGCACCGCGGTCGTCGTACGCCGCGGCGAGGGCATCGTGCTGCGCCTGTGGGACGGCCACACGTTCACGATCACCGTGGACAACGCGGAAACGGCGGTCCGGGTCATCAGGGACCGCCTGCGGACGATCAAGCCGGGGACGGCGGCCTGACGCGGCTCGCCGGGACGCCCGCGCCGGGAGCCGGCACCCGGGGCGCCCCCGCCTCCACGCTCACGGCCTCGGTGCCGCCGTGTCGCCCGCCCACGGGCGGGCCGTGGCCCAGCCCGCCAGGAGGGCCGCGCCCGACGTCACCGTCGTGAAGCTGAGGGCATTGCTCACCGAGGCCAGGGCGGCCAGCGCCGCCAGGGCGGCGCCCGCGGTGACGGCGACCGGGGTGGGGCGCGGGGTGCGCCACAGCGCGTAGAGGACCCAGCAGAACACGGCGACCAGCAGGAGCACCCCGACCAGGCCCTGTTCGGCCGCCTGTTGCAGGAGGGCCGAGTGGGGTCTGCCGTCGGACAGCAGCGTCCGCGGCGCCCCCGGGCCCGGGTCGCCGAACCGGCCGGGGCCGATCCCCAGAGCGCTGTTCCGGTCCGCCGCCCCCAGGGCGTCCCGCCACAGCCGGACCCGGTGCGCGCTGAACCGGCCTTCGAGCGCCCCGGTCAGGCCCCCGGGCAGCGCGTCCCCGGCGACGGCCCAGACGGTCACCGCCACCAGGGCCGCCACCCCGGC
>NZ_JBEXKG010000339.1:0-3008 GCF_040609555.1 Streptomyces sp. NPDC004658 | reverse complement strand
CCGCCCACGGCCCGGACACCGGCGCGGGGGCGCGGGCGCTGCCGGCGCTCGCCTGGCTGGTGGCCGGGCAGGGCCTGACCGCGCTCGTCTCCGGGCTGCTGGGCCGGCGCCGGGCCACCGCCCTGCGCGCGGCGGCGGCACCCGTGCTGCGGGTGCTCGTACGGGAGGGCGCCGACGGCGACACCGAGGTCCTCGCCGCCGACGACACGGCCGGGGTCCGTCCCCTGTTCCGCGTGGCCGTCATGGAGGTCCGGGACGACGGCCCCGACGACGAGGACGACGAGGACGACGAGGACGACGAGGGCGACGAGGGCGACGAGGACGACGACGAGGAGCTGGAGGAGTTCCTGGAGCGGATCGACCGGGAGGGGCCGGGGCCGCTGCGGGAGGCCCTGCTGTACGGCGTGCCGTACGACGGTGCCGAGGTCCTCCTGGTCACGGCCGCGGAGGAGGCGGACGCGCCGCCGGTGCCGGAACGGTCCTCGGGACCCGTGCGGCCCCTGTCCGAGGCGTCGGTACGGCGGCTGACGGCCGCCGAGAAGCGCCGGGCGGCCCGTCGGGCGGCGCATGCGCGGCTCAGCCGGTCGGCCGCGGAGGCGGTCGCACGGGAGGCGGACGGCGCGGCACCGCCGGGCATACGGCAGTGGCGCGCGGGGCTGCTGCACCGGCTCTGCGCGGTGCTGCTGGTGGTGTGGGGGAGCGGCTTCTTCTGGGGCGGGACCGGCGGATGGCACCACCCGCTCGCCGCTCTCGCCGGCTTCGTCGGGGCGCTGTGGCTGCCCCACTGGCTCGCCTGGCGGATCACGGCCGACAGCGAGGGCCTGTGGTTCAACGGGCTGCGCGGCCCCCGGCACATCCCGTGGGACGAGATCAGGACCGTCGTGTGCACGGGCACCGAACTGAAGGTGGACAGCCGGCGGGCCTCCTTCACGCCCTGGTCCGCTGCCGCTCCCCGCTGGCCCTGGCTGGAGCGCCGGTTCGGGCTCCTGCATCCGCACGAGCGGGCCGCGGGCGAGATCACCGCCCTGTGGCGCGACCCGTCGCTGCGCCCGGTCGTCCCCGCCGACGCCCGCCGGCGGGGACGACCGCTGTGGCCCCTGGCGCTGGTGCTCGCGGCCGGCTGGACGGCGGCCTTGCTGTTCCTGTGGTGAGCGCGGACGGCGGGGCCCCGGGCCGTCAGATGCCGGCAGCCGCCGACAGGTCGCGCTTGACGGCCGTCAGCAGCTCCGTCGCGCGGGCGCGGGCCGCCGGCAGGCCGGCGTGCGCGGACACCGGTACGACGACCTCCAGGTAGCACTTCAGCTTCGGCTCGGTCCCGCTGGGGCGGACGATGACCCGGGCGCCGTCCAGGGTGTAGCGCAGGCCGTCCGTGGGCGGCAGCTGCTCCGTGCCCCGGGTCAGGTCCTCGGCGCGGGTGACGGGCAGGCCCGCCAGCTCGGTCGGCGGCCGCTCGCGCAGACGGCGCATCGCGTCCGCGATGAGCGACAGGTCCTGCACGCGCACGGACAGCTGGTCGGTGGCGTGCAGGCCGTGCTCCACCGCGAGGTCGTCGAGCAGGTCGAGGAGGGTACGGCCCTCCTCCTTCAGCACGGACGCCAGCTCGGTGATCAGCAGCGCGGCGGTGATGCCGTCCTTGTCGCGCACGCCCTCGGGGTCCACGCAGTAGCCGAGGGCCTCCTCGTAGCCGTAGCGCAGGCCGTCGACGCGGGCGATCCACTTGAAGCCGGTCAGGGTCTCCTCGTAGGGCAGCCCCGCCTTCCCGGCGATCCGGCCGAGCAGCGAGGAGGAGACGATCGACTCGGCGAAGGTGCCCCGGGCGCCACGGCGGACCAGGTGGGCGGCGAGCAGGGCGCCGACCTCGTCGCCGCGCAGCATCCGCCAGTCGCCGCCGTCCTTCACGGCCACCGCGCAGCGGTCCGCGTCGGGGTCGTTGGCGATCACCAGGTCCGGGTCGGTGTCCCGGGCCCGCGCGAACGCCAGGTCCATCGCGCCCGGCTCCTCCGGGTTCGGGAAGGCGACCGTCGGGAAGTCCGGGTCCGGGTCGGCCTGCTCGGCGACCAGTACCGGCTCGGGGAAGCCGGCGCGGGCGAACGCCGCCAGCAGGACGTCCCGGCCGACGCCGTGCATCGCCGTGTAGACCGTGCGGGCGGTACGGGGGGAGGCGGGGTCCAGTACGGCGTCTGTGCGGGCGAGGTAGGCGTCCAGGACCGACTCGTCCAGCGTCTCCCAGCCGCTCTCCGGGCGGGGTACGTCGTGCAGGGAGGCGATCGCGTCGATCTCGGCGGCGATCTCCGCGTCGGCGGGCGGGACGATCTGGGAGCCGTCGCCGAGGTAGACCTTGTAGCCGTTGTCCCGGGGCGGGTTGTGGCTGGCGGTGACCTCGACGCCGGCGACCGCGCCGAGGTGCCTGATCGCGAAGGCCAGGACGGGGGTGGGCAGCGGGCGGGGGAGTACGGCCGCGCGCAGGCCGGCGCCCGTCATCACGGCGGCGGTGTCCCGGGCGAAGTCGGCGGACTTGTGGCGGGCGTCGTAGCCGATGACGACGAGTCCACCGGTGTGGCCGTTCTTCCTCAGGTACGCGGCGAGGCCGGCGGCGGCGCGGATGACGACGCTGCGGTTCATGCGCATCGGGCCGGCGCCCAGCTCGCCCCGCAGACCGGCGGTGCCGAACTGGAGCGTGCCGGAGAAGCGGGCCGACAGCTCCTCGACGGCACCGGCGTCGATCAGTCCGGCCAGTTCGTCGCGGGTCTCCTGGTCCGGGTCCTCGGCGAGCCAGGCCTTGGCCCGGGCGATGAGATCGTCGTGCACCTTGGGATCAACCTCTCCTGTGTTTGCGTGGTCCGACCGGGGGTTCCGCCCCCGGACCCCGTTCTTCGTGCTGCGTTCGCGCGGGGGCACGAGCGGCTCGCCGCCCCGACCGCGGCGGGGAAGGGGGCCTGCGGCATCGCGCGCGGCTCGGGGCCGCGCCCGCCGCGCGCCGCACGCCACCGGCGGTACGGCGAGGCGGC
>NZ_JBEXKG010000338.1:0-3044 GCF_040609555.1 Streptomyces sp. NPDC004658 | reverse complement strand
CGCGATGGCCGGGCGTCCGCCCGCGCTCACCGGCCGCGCGGGCGATGTCCTGGGCGTGGGCGAGGCTGCGGCTGTACTCCGTCTCCAGTTCGGCCCCGCCCTCGCGGAGCAGCCGGGCCAGCCGGAGCAGCGTCGCCGCCCCGGTGGAGCCGCCCGCGGTGGGGTTGACGACAGCGGTGAACTGGCGCATCGGTGGGCCTTTCGAGGCAGGCGGTCGGATCGGGTGGGTTCAGTCGGTGGGCAGCAGGACACCGGGGTTGAGCAGCCCCTCGGGGTCCAGGCGGCGCTTGACCGCGCGCAGCGCCGAGATGCCGAGCGGGCCGGCCTCGCGGACGTACCAGTCTCGGTGGTCGGTGCCGACCCCGTGGTGGTGGGAGATGGTGCCGCCGGCGGCGAGCACGGCCTCACACGCCGCGTGCTTGGCGGGTGTCCAGTGGGCCACCGGGTCCTCGCCCTGGGCGCTGACGACGGTGAAGTAGAGCGAGGCGCCGTTCTCGTACACGTGGGAGATGTGGCACATCACCAGGGGCGGGGTGCCGGCCCGCGTGAGGGTGTCGGTGAGCGCCGTGCGGACGGCCGTGTAGAGACCGGGGAGGCGCGACCAGAAGGCCGCGGTCTCCAGCGTCTCGGCGAAGGCGCCGACGTCGAGCAGGGCGTCGCGCAGGTACGGCGCGGAGTAACGGCCGTGTGCCCAGCGCTCGCCGGGTGCGGTGCCGGCCGGCGTGCCGCCGCAGGCCTTCAGGACGGCCGCCGCCCGTTCCCGGCGGTGTGCGGTGTCCTCCGCCGTCCCCTCGTATCCGGTGATGGCCAGGCAGCCGGCGTCGCCCGGTGCCGGGCCGGCGCCGATGGCGTCGGGCTGGGCGAGTCCGATGAGCGTCTCGGTCTCGTCGGACAGGCGCAGCACCGTCGGCCGGGGTCCGTCCTGGGCGAGCCGGCGCAGTGCGGTGGCGCCCTCCTCGAAGGAACCGAACCGCCAGCCCTCGTACAGCCGCGTCTCGGGCAGGGGGCGGATCCGTACGGTGACGGAGGTGATGACGCCGAAGGCGCCCTCGGAGCCGAGGAACAGCTGGCGCAGGTCCGGTCCGGCGGCGGAGCGGGGGGCGCGGCCGGTCTCGATGGTGCCCTCGGGGGTGGCGAGGGTGAGGCCGAGGACCATCTCGTCGAAGCGGCCGTACCCGGCGGACGCCTGTCCGCTGGAGCGGGCCGCCGCGAAGCCGCCGATGGTGGCCCATTCGAAGGACTGCGGGAAGTGGCCGAGGGTGAAGCCGTGTCCGGCGAGCAGGGCCTCGGCATCGGGGGCGCGCAGACCGGGCTGCAGGACGGCGGTGCGCGAGACGGGGTCCAGGTCGAGCAGGCCGTTCATGCGGCGCAGGTCCAGGGCGACGAACGCGCTGCGCTGGGGGGCGAGTCCGCCCACCACCGAGGTGCCGCCGCCGAAGGGCACGACGGCCAGGCCGTGCGCGGCGCAGGCGCGCAGGACCGCGAGCACCTCGTCGTGGCCGGCGGGCAGGACGACGGCCTGCGGGACGTCGGCGACGTCGCCCGCGCGGATGCGCAGCAGGTCCGGGGTGGACTTGCCGCGGGTGTGCCGGACGCGGCTCTCCAGGTCCGTACGGACGTGCTCCTCGCCGCCGACGGCCGCGGCGAGCGCCTTCAGGGCGGCGGGGGCCACCGCGGGGGCGGGCAGGCGGATGTCCTCCAGGCCGAGCGCGGGCGTGCTGCGCGGCTTGACGCCGAGCAGGTCGCGGAGCAGCCCGGTCACCGAGTCGGGCAGCGGCGCCGCCTTGGCCGGGTCGCCCCAGCCGTTCCACTGCATGTCCATTGAACGGTCGTCCTCACAGGTCGGTGTGCTGGTCGGGAGCGCTGATCCATGCGCTCGGTCCGCGCGGCCCGGTGCCGTCTCCGGGGCCTGGCCGCTTCCGCCCGGCCTCGGGGCGTTACACTGTGACACATGACGCCCATTCGTCACAACGGTTCGGGCAACGGCTCGGACAACGATCACGTGCTCGACGCGGTACGCGACTGTGTGCTGGCCGTCGGCGTACGGCGCACCACGCTCGCCGACGTGGCCCGCCGCGCCGGCGTCTCCCGGATGACGCTGTACCGGCGCTGGCCGGACCTGCGGAGCCTGGTGGGCGATCTCATGACCCGGGAGTGGATCGACGTGGCCACCCGGGCCATACCGGACCCCGCGCCCGGCACGGCCACGCGCACCCGGATCGTGGAGGGACTGGTGGCCGGGGTCGAGGCGTTCCGCGCGCACCCCCTCTTCCGCAAGATCGTCGACGTCGATCCGGAGCTGCTCCTCCCCTACGTGCTCGACCGGCGCGGCGCGAGCCAGGAGGCGCTGCTGGCGCTGCTGGCCGACGCGCTGCGCGAGGGCCACGCGGACGGGTCCGTACCGCCCGGCCACACCGAACGGCAGGCGCGCGTCCTGCTGTTGACCGTGCAGTCCTTCGCCCTGTCCCTGCGCACGATGACCGACGAGGACGATCCGGAGCTGGACTCCGCGGCGCTCCTCGGCGAGCTGCGCACCCTTCTGGAGAGGACCCTGACGCCATGAGCCACACCGAGGCCGCACCCGGCTCGTCCCTCGGCGCACACCGGCGCGTCCGGGAACTGGCCGAGGCCGCGGACGGCCGGACGGCCGACGTCCTGGTCGTCGGGCTGGGCGCCACGGGCGCCGGAGCCGCGCTGGACGCGGCGGCCCGCGGGCTGGACGTGGTCGCGGTGGACGCCCACGACCTGGCCTTCGGCACCTCCCGCTGGAGTTCCAAGCTCATCCACGGCGGGCTGCGCTATCTGGCCTCCGCACAGTTCGACGTCGCCCACGAGAGCGCGGTCGAGCGCGGGGTGCTGATGAGCCGTACGGCCCCGCACCTCGTGACCGCCCAGCCGTTCGTGCTGCCGCTGACCCCGCTGGTGTCCCGGGCCCAGGCCTCGCTGGCGTGGGCCGGGCTCCGGGCCGGGGACGTGCTGCGGCTGGCCGCCCGGACCCCGCGCCAGGTGCTGCCCGCGCCCCGCCGGCTCTCGGCGACGGAGGC
>NZ_JBEXKG010000337.1:0-3051 GCF_040609555.1 Streptomyces sp. NPDC004658 | reverse complement strand
CCGGGATCGTGCTTGCCGTGGACTTCCCCTCCGTGTCACGGAGGGATTCCGGATTTCCCGACCTGGAACCACTCCTGATGCCCCGACGGTCGCTGCCGTGGCGGAAGCCGTGGCCGTCCCGCCGTCCGCGAAGGCCGCCGCGTGCGCCGCGACCTGGGTCCGCAGCGGGCGCAGCCGCTCCGCCAGCCCGGGGTGCGCGGCGAGCACGGCGTCGTACCGGGCGAGCAGCCCACGGCTGTCCCGCGCCGCACGCGCGCGTGCCCGTTCCACGGCCGACGGAGCGTCGTCGCCGGACTCCGGCCCGGCCGAGCAGCCCGCCAGCAGGGCGCCGCCGGCGGCCGAGACGAGCAGGGTTCTTCTGCGCGGCCCCGGGGGCACGCGCGGGGGCGGGGGGTACGGCACGGCTGACGTCCTCGGGGGCTCGTACGAACACACGGGCGGGAACGCCGGCCCGCCGTTGATCACGGTACCCGCGAGTCCCTCCGCCTCGCGTCACCGGCTCGACGGCCGGCGCATCCACGCGAACCGCCCCGGACCTCGCCTGCGAACCGGCCCCCGCCGGAGGCAGTACCCTTTGATCAGACACGCGACCCATCCCACAACAGCACACGCGGCCGAGGAGTCACCCGGATGAGCACCACCCAGAGCGAGAGGCTGCGAGAGCTGCTGGAACCGCTCGTCACCTCCCAGGGGCTGGATCTCGAAGAGATCGCCGTGGACTCCGTCGGACGCAAGCGGGTGCTGCGTGTGGTCGTCGACTCCGACACCGGGGCGGATCTGGACGCCATCGCCGATGTGAGCCGCGCGCTCTCGGCGAAGCTGGACGAGACGAACGCGATGGGTGACGCGGCCTACGACCTGGAGGTCGGAACCCCCGGCGCGGAGCGCCTCCTCACCGAGCACCGGCACTTCGTGCGCGCCACCGACCGGCTCGTGAAGTTCCAGCTCACGGAGGGCGGCGAGCTGGTCGCGCGGATCCTGAGGGTCGACGACGAGGGCATCGACGTCGAGGTGCCGGGTGTGAAGGGCCGCAAGGCCACCGCCCGCAGACTCGGCTTCCCGGAGATCGCCAAGGCGCGCGTGCAGGTCGAGTTCAACCGCAAGGACAGCGCCGGCCCGGCCGGCGAGAAGGACATGAAGGAAGAGGAGGAGGCGTAGCCGTGGACATCGACATGAGCGCCCTGCGGGGTTTGGTTCGGGAGAAGGAGATCTCCTTCGACCTGCTGGTCGAAGCGATCGAGTCGGCCCTCCTCATCGCCTACCACCGCACCGAGGGAAGCCGCCGACACGCGCGCGTGGAGCTCAACCGGGAGACCGGGCATGTGACCGTGTGGGCGAAGGAGGACCCCGAGGACCTCGCCGAGGGGCAGGAGCCCCGCGAGTTCGACGACACCCCGTCCGGCTTCGGCCGCATCGCCGCCACCACCGCCAAGCAGGTGATCCTCCAGCGGCTGCGCGACGCCGAGGACGACGCCACGCTCGGCGAGTACGCCGGCCGTGAGGGCGACATCGTCACCGGTGTGGTCCAGCAGGGCCGCGACCCGAAGAACGTGCTCGTGGACATCGGCAAGCTGGAGGCCATCCTGCCGGTGCAGGAGCAGGTGCCCGGCGAGACCTACCCGCACGGCATGCGTCTGAGGTCGTACGTCGTCCGGGTGGCCAAGGGCGTGCGCGGGCCGTCCGTCACCCTCTCCCGTACGCACCCGAACCTGGTGAAGAAGCTCTTCGCCCTGGAGGTGCCGGAGATCGCCGACGGCTCGGTGGAGATCGCGGCCATCGCCCGTGAGGCCGGTCACCGCACCAAGATCGCCGTACGGTCCACCCGTCCGGGCCTGAACGCCAAGGGCGCCTGCATCGGCCCCATGGGCGGCCGGGTGCGCAACGTGATGGGCGAGCTGAACGGCGAGAAGATCGACATCGTCGACTGGTCGGACGACCCGGCGGAGATGGTCGCGAACGCGCTGTCACCCGCTCGGGTGAGCAAGGTGGAGGTCGTGGACATGGCCTCCCGCTCCGCCCGGGTGACCGTGCCGGACTACCAGCTGTCGCTGGCGATCGGCAAGGAGGGCCAGAACGCCCGCCTCGCGGCCCGGCTGACCGGCTGGCGCATCGACATCCGGCCCGACACCGAGCAGGCCGGGGACTAGACCGGGAGCAGATCGGGGCGCCGGGGGGAATAGATCCAAGCCGTCCGGCGCTGAGATCACGACAACAGCCGTTCGATTCTTGCCCCAAAGGGGTGAGGTCGGTACGGGGAGGTAGACTTAACTGTGTCTGGCCGGACGCACGCCGGAGCATGCCCTGAACGCACCTGTGTGGGGTGCCGGGAGCGGGCGGCCAAGAACGATCTCCTGCGGATCGTGAAGATCGAGGACGCCTGCGTCCCCGATCCTCGCGGTACGCTGCCCGGCCGGGGTGCCTACGTGCACCCCGCCCTGGTCTGTCTCGACCAGGCGGTACGCCGCCGGGCGTTCCCGCGGGCACTGCGCGTCCCGGGACCGCTCGACACAAAGGCGTTGCGCCGATACGTCGAGCAGACAACAGTTGCCGAGCAGGCAACGCCGTAAGAAGCGCCGCACGGAACCCCGTGCGGTCTGGTACCTCGCGAGTCGAAAGCAGGTCGAGATTGCGATGAGCACTCGATGAGTACGCGATGAGTACGCCCATGAACTAGCGACGGTCCGGCTTCAACCCGGACCTCAAAGGAGCGAAGTGGCTAAGGTCCGGGTCTACGAACTCGCCAAGGAGTTCGGTGTCGAGAGCAAGGTCGTCATGGCCAAGCTCCAGGAACTCGGTGAATTCGTCCGTTCGGCGTCTTCGACCATCGAAGCGCCGGTTGTACGCAAGCTGACCGACGCCTTCCAGGGCGGCGGCAACGGCAAGTCCGCCGGAAAGCCCGCCCCCCGCAAGGCTGCCCCCAGGCCCGCCGCGCCCTCCCCGGCGCAGGCGGCCCGTCCGGCTGCCCCGGCCCCGAGAGCCGGGAGCAGCGAGGTCCAGAAGATCGCCGTCTCCCAGTTGCGCTGCCAGTTCTCCTCCGGCCGCTTGGCCCGG
>NZ_JBEXKG010000336.1:0-3058 GCF_040609555.1 Streptomyces sp. NPDC004658 | reverse complement strand
CGCCGATGCGCCCACCATCCCTCACGAAGGGTTATGGTGGAAACCCCCCCTCGGGGCGGGGGGGCGGCCCCCCCCCGCCCGGGCCCCCCGGCCGGCGGGGGCGGGGCGGCGCCGTGGGGGGCGGGCCGGGGGCCGGGGCGGCCCCCGGGTCCCCCCGCCCGGCCGCGGCCCCTCGGTGCCGCTCTGGCGCTCACGGCCGGTGGCGCGGCCGCGTTCCTCCTGGCCGGCACGCCGTGGCTGAACCATCCGGCCGTCCAGGCCTGGCGCACCGTCTGCCTGGCCATCACCGTCCAGGCACTCCCGTTCCTGCTCCTCGGCACCGCCCTGTCCGGCGCCATCAACGCCTTCGTGCCGGCCGACCTGTTCACCCGGGTGCTGCCGAAGCGGCCGGCCCTCGCCGTGCCGGTCGCCGGCGCCGCCGGTGCGGTCCTGCCGGGCTGCGAGTGCGCCTCCGTGCCCGTGGCGAGCAGCCTGATCCGCCGGGGCGTGACCCCGGCCGCCGCCTTCGCCTTCCTGCTCTCCGCACCCGCGATCAACCCCGTCGTCCTCACGGCCACCGCCGTCGCCTTCCCGGGCAGCCCCGCGATGGTCGCCGCCCGCCTGCTCGCCTCCCTCGCCACGGCGGCCGTCATGGGCTGGCTGTGGCTGTGGCTCGGCAAGGACGAGTGGCTGCGCCCGCTCCTGCGCCACCGGCCCACCGGCCACCGGCCCGGCCACAGCCGCTGGACCGAGTTCCGGCTCGGCTTCCAGCACGACTTCCTGCACGCCGGCGGCTTCCTCGTACTGGGCGCCATGGCCGCCGCCACCTTCAACGTCGCCGTGCCGGGCTCCGCCCTCGACGCCTTCTCCGGCTCGCCCTGGCTCTCCGTGCTCTTCCTGGCCGGCCTCGCCGTACTGCTGGCCGTCTGCTCGGAGGCCGACGCGTTCGTCGCGGCCTCGCTCACCGGCTTCTCGCCGACCGCACGGCTCGCGTTCCTGGTGGTCGGCCCGATGGTCGACCTGAAGCTGATCGCCCTCCAGGCGGGCACCTTCGGCCGTGCCTTCGCCTGGCGGTTCTCCACGGCGACCACCGTCGTGGCCGTCACCGCGAGCGCCCTGATCGGAGGCGCGCTGCTGTGAAACGCCCCCTTCAGGCCCTGCTCCTGGCGCTGACCGGCATCGCCCTGCTGCACACGGCCCTCCTCACCGACACCTACCTGCGCTACGTCAAGGCCGGACTGCGCCCGGCCCTGATCGTGTCCGGCGCCGTCCTGCTCCTGCTCGGCCTGGCGGGAGCGGTCACCCGGGACCGGCGGCACACGGCCGGCGACAGCGGGCACGGCCACGGCCACGACCACACCGCCACCCCGCGCGTCGCCTGGCTGCTGTTCCTGCCCGCGCTCAGCCTGCTCCTCCACGCCCCGCCCGCACTCGGCGCGTACACCGCGGCCCGCGCCGACACCAGACCCGTCGCCGTGCAGAAGGGATTCCCGCCGCTGCCCGCGACCTCCCCGCTGCCGCTGACCCTCACCGACTTCACCAAGCGGGTCCAGCAGGACCGCGGCCGGGCCATCGAGCACCGCACCGTCCGGCTGACCGGCTTCGTCACCCCGGCCGGAGCGGGCGACGGCTGGTACCTGACCCGGATCGTCTTCTCCTGCTGCGCGGCGGACTCGCAGACGCTGAAGGTGCGCGTGTACGGCAGCGGGGCGCCTCCGGCGGACACCTGGGTGGCGGTGACCGGAACCTGGCACCCGCGCGGCACCCTCGGCACCGGCACCGCGGAGGCGGCACTCGACGTCAGGGACGTCCGCCCCGTCGCCCAGCCGGTGAACGCCTACACCGACGACCTGCCGCTCACCCCCTCCTAGGGCCGGTCGGGCGGTGCGGTCGGCCGCGGCCCGGCCTCTCCCGCAGGGAAGGACCGGCCCGCAGCGGACGACGGGCCGGGACGGGTGCAGGATGGTGTCATGACCCTCGCTCGGGCGACCGGGGCCGGGAGACCGCGGGTGCCGCCGCGGGGTCCGGCCGCCGGCGGGCGAGAGGAGGCGGTGACGATGACACGGACACCTCCCACGACGGTCACCCGGGTGCGGCTGTGGCGGTGGCGGCGCAACCCGCTCCGGCGGCACAGCGATGTCGTCGAGGCCTGGATCGTCCTCGCGGGCTGGGTGCTGGCGCTGGTCGTCGCGGTCGTCGCGGGCCTGTGGGCGGCACACGCCTCCGAGTCCGCGTTCGCGGCGCGGCTGGCCCACGTGCACCCCGTGTCCGCCGTGCTCACCGACGACGCGGCGCGGACCCCCACCGCGGGCAGCGGCTACGACGACGGGCGGGTCTGGGCCGCCGTGCGCTGGACGGACCCGGACGGTTCGGCGCACACCGACCGGGCGAAGGTCTTCCCCGGAGCCCCCGCCGGCACCCCGGTGACGGTGTGGACGAACCAGGCCGACCGGGTCGTGGCGGCCCCCGTCACCGGAGCGGAGGCCGACCTGCAGTCGGCACTCACCGGTGTCCTCGTCGCCCCGGTGGCCGGCGCGCTGGTCTGGGGCGCGGGGTGGCTGGTCCGCGGCCGGCTCATCCGGCGGCGGCTGGCCGAGTGGGACGAGGAGTGGAGGCAGATCGGACCCCGCTGGGGCAACCTCAGCGGAGGGCGGGGCTGACCCGGCCCGCGGCCGGCGCGCGCCCCCTGCACCTACCGCGGAGGTTGTACAGAGGCCCGGCGCTACCGCGGCCGTTGGAGCCGGGCGTCAACTCCCGGGTTGGCGACGTGCGGACCCCCGGCACGTAGCTTGTGTGCCGTGCCGGGAGGCACTCGTCAACCAGGGGGAAACACATGCGGACGAACATTCTCACCCGGACCCTCCTCGCCACCGCGACCACGGTGGCGCTGGCCGCGGGGAGCGTCGCCGCCGCGGGCACCAGCTTCGCGGCGCCCGCGACGGCCCACCCGGCGGCGGCCCCGGGCCGCCCCCCCCCGGCGGGGGACAACCCCCGCCGGGGCGCCCCCCCCGCGCCGAAGGTGCCGCGCAGGCGGGCGACGAACTGGAGCGACCCCGCCGCCCACCACGGCCCCCGCGGG
>NZ_JBEXKG010000335.1:0-3114 GCF_040609555.1 Streptomyces sp. NPDC004658 | reverse complement strand
GCTCGGCCACGAAGACCTCCTTGCGGACCGAGAAGCAGGCCTCGCGGTCGGCGAGGTCCTCGGCGACCCGGACGCGGGCCTGCTGGCACCCCGGCACGCCCGGCGCTGACCGCGCTGCCGGACCCGTCAGGGGGTGCCCGGCCGCTCCTCCGTGGCGAAGAACCGGGACAGGTCCTCCTGCGCCCCTCCCGTCTCCCCGAGGCTCTCCGGGGGCACACCCATCTCCCAGTCCAGCCCGTACCGCTGGAACAGCTCCGCCCGCAGCACCGGAACGGGCATCGGCACCCCCGGCACCAGCGCCGCGTACACCGCGCCCATCAACAGCGCCCGCAGCATGGGGTAGTCGGCCGAGACGTTCTGCGCGCCGTACCGGGCGACCGTGTCGCCGAGCAGCTCCGCCAGCCGGCGCTGTTCCGGGCACTGCACGAAGCCCTCGGCCTGGAGCAGCCCCGCCATGTGCTGGCGCATCAGCACGGGCCGGTCCCGGGCGAGGCCCAGGATCGCGTCGATGGCCCGGGCCAGCCGCTCCCGGCCGTCCTCGGTGCGCGGCTCCCGCTCCAGCGCCTCCTCCAGCGTGCGGTGCATCAGCCGGTGCACGGCGGACTGCACCAGCTGGCGTTTGCCGGGGAAGTAGTACGACACCAGGCCGCGCGCCGAACCGGCCCGGTCCGCGATGTCGCCCAGCGTCGTGGCCTCGAACCCGTGCTCACCGACCAGTTCCACGGCCGCCTGCAGCAGCCGTTCCCGGGAACGCCGCCGCAATTCTTCATTGACCGAGGCGCTGCGCGGGGACATTCTGTAACTCCTGCGTTGACTGGCTGCCAGCCAACTATACTCAACGCAGCGGCGGCGCCCCCATGCCCGGGGCCCGCCCGGAACAGCCGTCCGTCTGGGGCGACGCGGGGGATCGTCTCAGACGGACGGTGCGGTGTCCGTCGGCGCTCAGCCGACGAGATCCAGTACCGGCAGCAGCGCGTCCGGACGCTGGGCCGCCGGCAGGTGGTCCACGAAGTGCACCCGGCAGCCGAGCGCGCCGGCGCCGCCGTCCGCCGCCCGGCTGTCGCCGACCATCAGCACCCGCCGCGGATCGGCGCCGAGCGCCTCGCAGGCGATCGCGAACAGCCGCGGATCCGGCTTCTGCACCCCGTGTTCGTACGACAGCACGTACGCGTCCACATACGCGTCGAGCCCGTGCTCCCGGAAGACCGGGCGCAGGTCCCAGCCGATGTTGCTGACCACGCCGACACCGATCCCGCGCTCGCGCAGGGTGCGCAGCACCTGCTCGGCGTCCGGGTACGGCGTCCAGGCCTCGGGGGACATGTGCCGTTCGTACAGGGCGTCGTGCAGCCCGGGATCCGGCAGCCGCACCCGGCGGGACAGGCCCGTGAAGGCGGCCCGGTGCAGTTCCGCGCTCTCGTCCCGCACCGCCCACAGCTCCGCGAGGTCCTCGGGCAGCTCCACCGGTGCCGGGCCGCCCGGCAGCGCGCCGGCCGCCTCCAAGGCGCGTGCCGTACGGGTCAGTTCCTGCGCGGAGAGGGTGTGGGCGGTCCCGGCCAGCACCGCACGCAGCCAGGACTCGGCGGACTCGACGCGGAACAGCGTTCCGGAGAAGTCGAACAGCACGGCGGTCATGCGCCGGACTCTACCGGTCGGCCGACGGCCGTGCCCGGCCGTCGCGCGGCCACTCGTGGACCGTCACCGCCAACGCGACCAGCGCCGCACCGGCCAGCCACCCGCCCAGCACGTCCGAGGGCCAGTGGACGCCCAGCCACACCCGGGTGACGCCCACGCCCACCACGGAGACGAGCGCGGCCGTCACCGCCGTACGCCACACGGCGGGGCGTGGGCCGTGCCGGTGCAACAGCCACAGCAGCAGGCCGCAGACGACGGTGGCGGTCATCGCGTGACCGGACGGGAAGGCCGCGTAGTGCGCGGAGTCGACCGGGTTCGGCCAGACCGGGCGGGGCCGGTCGACGGCGGCCTTCACGGTCTGCTGCACGATCGTGGCGACCGCGCAGGTGGCCGCCAGCCACAGCGCCGTCCACCAGGCCGCGCGCCGCCAGACGAGCCACACGGCCACCGCCGCGCAGACCAGACGCATGGTGGTCGGGTCCCACACCCAGTCCGTCAGCACCCGGAAGGCACGGGTCAGCTCGTGGTCGCGCACCGCCCAGCGGTGGGTGGTGCCGGAGATGTCACCGTCCACGGTGATCAGGGGATGCCAGCGCAGGGCGACGAGGGCCAGCACCAGCAGGAAGCAGGCGCCGAGAGCGCCGGCCACGCGGGCGGCCCTGCGCGGCGTCGCGGGTGGCTCGGGGGCGGCGCAGGACGGGGGAGCGGAGGGGCGATGGTGCATGCCGTGATCCTCGTGGAGGCGAGGGGGTGTGGCCAAGTCCCGGTGGTGCGGGAGCGGCCGGGGTGCTCGTGGAGGTGAGGGGCCGTGGCCGAGTCCTGTGGGACAGATGTGCCGCGGTCACGGCGCCGTCGGGGGGAGCCGTCAGCCGGTCGGTATCAGCCCAGCGCCCGCAGCCCGGGCACCAGTGCCACCAGCACCGGGATCACGGGCACCAGCGCGGCGGCCGCCGTCAGGCGCAGTCTGCGCAGGGCCGGCAGCCGGTCCGGTGCCGTCAGCAGCCGCTGGACGCGGTGCGGCACATGCGCCTGCGGAGTCGGACAGGGGCCGAACACGCCCCGCTCCTCGTTCAGTTCGACCAGGGCGAGGGCCGTCGTCAGCCGGCCGAAGCGCCGGGACGCCATGTCGTCGGCGGCCAGCTCGACCAGCCGGTGCATCTCGTCGCGGAACGCGGCGAAGACCGGGACCTGCGGGAATCCACCCGCCAGGGCGGCCGAACAGTGCAGCAGCCAGTCGTGGCGGGCCTGCGCGTGTCCCTGCTCGTGCGCGAGCAGCGCGTCCAGTTGACGCCCTTTCAGGCGGCGCAGCGCGGCCGTGGTGATGACGAGCCGGGGTGCCGCGCCGGGCAGCCACCAGGCGTCGGGGCGGTCGCCCTCCAGCACCACCCCGAACAACATCCGCGCCGGGTACGCCGTCGTCAGCGGCGACAGCGCCCACGAGGCACAGCAGCACCTCGCCGACGTCCTCGCCCGCGCCGAGGT
>NZ_JBEXKG010000334.1:0-3137 GCF_040609555.1 Streptomyces sp. NPDC004658 | reverse complement strand
TGGTGACGGGCGCCTCCTCGGGCATCGGCGCGGCCGTGGCCCGCCGGCTGGCCGCCGAGGGCGGCTGGCGACTGGCCCTGAACGGACGCGACGTCACCCGCCTGGAGCAGGTGGCCGCACAGGCCGGCGCGGTCGCGCTGCCCGCCGACCTGACCCGGCCCGGCGCCGACCGCCGGCTCGCCGGCCTCGCCCTGGACCACCTCGGACGGCTCGACCTGCTCGTCGCGGGCGCCGGCGTCGGCTGGGCCGGCGACTTCGCCGACATGCCGGCCGCGCGCATCGACGAGATCGTGGGAGTCGACCTGCTGGCCACCGTGCACCTGGTGCGGACCGTGCTGCCGCACATGGTCGCCGCCGGATCCGGACGCGTCGTGCTCATCGGATCCCTCGCCGGCAGCGTGGGCGTGCGCGGGGAGGCCGTCTACTCCGCGGCGAAGGCCGCGCTGGCCACCTTCGCCGACTGCCTGCGGTACGAACTGCGCGGCACCGGCGTGGGCGTCAGCCATGTCATCCCCGGCGTGGTCGCCACCCCCTTCTTCGACCGGCGGGGCACCCCCTACACCCGCGCCTGGCCCCGGCCCGTACCCGCCGAACGCGTGGCCGACGCCGTCTGCGCCGCCGTCCTGCACGGCCGGGACGAGGTGTACGTCCCCGGGTGGCTGCGGCTCCCCGCCCGGGTGCGCGGTGCCGCGCCCGGACTCTACCGGCGGCTCGCCGCCCGCTTCGGGTGAGCCGTCGTGATGGCGCTGACCGTGCTGCTCGCCCTGCTCGCGGCCCTGTCCAACGCGTCCGCGTCGGTGCTCCAGCGCCGGGCCGCCGTGCAGGAGCCGGACCAGGACGGTGGGGCGGGATCCGCCATGCGCCGGTTCGCCCATCTGCTGCGCAGACCCTCCTGGCTGGCGGGCGCCGGGCTGCTGGGGCTGTCCAGCCTGCTGCAGGCCGGGGCGCTGGCCGTCGGCAGCCTGTCCCTGGTCCAGCCCCTGCTCACCGCCGAACTGCTGTTCACGCTGGTCGTGGGCAGTGTCGTCTTCCGGCGCCGCCCGGACGGCCGTACCTGGCTCGCGTTCCTCGCTCTGGGCGGCGGCCTGGCCCTGTTCCTCCTGGCGGCGTCGCCGTCCCCCGGCCGGCCCACCGCCCGGCCGGAGGACTGGCTGCTGGGCGGTGGTGGCGCGCTCGGCCTGGTCGTCCTGCTCGTGCTGATCGCGCGCCCGGCCCGGGGCGCGTCCCGGGCCGCGCTGCTCGGACTCGCCTCCGCCGTGTCCTTCGCCACCACCGCGGCCCTGCTGAAGGAGGCGGTGGGACGGCTCGGGCAGGGGCCCGCCGAGATGTTCGGGCACTGGTCGCTGTACGCCACGGGAGTCGCCGGACTCGTCGCGTTCCTGCTGCTGCAGGGCGCGCTCGGCGCCGGCTCGCTGACGGCCTCCCAGCCCGCGCTCACCCTCGGCGACGCGCTCACCAGTGTGGTGCTCGGCTGGGCGCTGTTCGGCGAATCGATCCACGTGGGCGTGAGCCTGCTGCCGGAGGCGATCGGCGTCGCCATGATCGGCGCCGGCAGCATCGGCCTGGTCCACTCGCCGTCCGTCGGCGGGGAGTGGGACGCCACGGACCCGAAGAAGTCCTCCGGCTCCTCCGCCGCCGTCCCCCGCTCTCCGAGGAGGTAGATCACCGATGTCCCCCGTGTCCGGCCGCGCCCTGCGGACGGCCGCCGTCCTGCTGCCCGCCGCGGTCGCCGCGGCCCACATCGGCCCGGCGGCCACCTGGCTCCCGGGCGTACGCCTGCCGCTGTTCCCAGGGCTCTCCGGCGCCGGCCCCCGCCGGCACATCGCGCTCACCTTCGACGACGGACCGGACCCGGTGTCGACCCCGCGCTTCCTCGACGCGCTGGACGCGCTGGGCGTGCGGGCCACGTTCTTCGTCCTCGGCGAGCAGGTGGTCCGCCATCCCGCGCTGGTCCGGGAGACGGAGCGACGCGGGCACGAGCTGGGGGTGCACGGCTGGAGCCACGACCGGCCCTGGTGGCCGGCGTTCGCCCGCGACGCCGACGAGGTCGCCCGGACGGTCCGCGCGGTGCACGACATCACCGGCCGCCGCCCGCTGTGGTACCGCCCGCCGTACGGCATCCTCACCACGAGCCGCTGGCTGGCCGCCCGGCGGGCCGGACTGCGGACGGTGCTGTGGTCGGCGTGGGGGCGGGACTGGACGGCCGACGCCACGGCCGCGTCCGTACGGGCCCGGGTCGCCGCGGACCTGCGCGGCGGCGGTACGGTCCTGCTCCACGACTCCGACCGCCACGCGGCCCCCGGCTGCTGGCACGCGGCCCTCGCCGCACTGCCGACCGTGGTCCGGGACTGCCGGGAGGCGGGACTGACGGTGGGGCCCCTGCGCGACCACGGTCCGGTTCCGGTTTCCGTCCCGGTCTCTGGCCGGACCGTCGCGTCGGCGGGTGCGGTGGGGGAGTGACCTGGGGGATGCGGCTCGGGGTGCGCTCAGCGCGTCACGGCGGAGGCGGGAGGCGGGGCTGACGGTGGACGCCCTGCGTGACCACGGGTCTTTTCCGGTTCCGGTCGGGTCTCGGTGCCGTACGGCGCCCCACCCGGCCATGGCTCCCCGGTGCCCGCCGGCGGGCCGGGTGTCCGGCCCCCGGCCGGGTCACGGGTTCGGCGGCAGGTCCGTCACGCGGTCCAGGACGTCTCCCCGGAACAAGGCGCGCCCGCGGGTCACCCGGTCCGTGCGTTCCCGGGTGTTCTCCCCGAGCCGCCCGAGTGCCGCCAGCAGGGCGGAGGCGTCCGGGGCCAGTTCGGTCAGGCCCAGCTCGGCCATGCGGCGCACGCCGTCCGTGCCGTGGCCGGGCAGTGGGCGGTGGGCGATCACGGGCAGGCCCGTGGCGAGGGCCTGGACGGCGGTCTGGCCGGCCGCGTTGTCCACCAGGGCGTGGCAGGCGGCCAGCAGGCCCGGCATGTCGTCCACCCAGCCCAGCGCGAGCACCCCAGGCTCCCGGGAGACCCGCGCTCGCAGCCGTTCGTTGCGGCCGCACAGCACCACCGGCAGATAGCCGGCCGCCGCCAGCAGCCCGGCGGTGGCGGCCGGGCGGGACGCCGCGCCCCAGGCGCCGGCGGACAGCAGGACCGGGGGCCGGC
>NZ_JBEXKG010000333.1:0-3174 GCF_040609555.1 Streptomyces sp. NPDC004658 | reverse complement strand
GCCGGCCGCACCGCCCGCCGCGCCGCCCGCGCCGGCCGACGCCCCGAGCGGCTCGCTGCTCAGCCGCGTGGGCAGCGCCGAGTGGAACCTGCTGACCGACGAGGCCACCTGGTCCGGCGAGCTGTACCAGATCCTCGGCCTCGACCCGGCCCGTCCCGCCCTCACCCTGGACGAGCTGCCCAGCCTGGTCCTGGACGAGGACCGGCCGAAACTCACCGCGATGGTCACGGACTGCCTGGTCGACGCGAAACCGATCGACGGCGAGTTCCGTGTCGTACGGCCCGACGCCTCCGTGCGGACCGTGCACATGATGGGCGAGCCGGTGCTCGGCGCCGACGGCGGCACGGCCTCCATGTGGGCCGTGCTGCGCGACGTCAGCGAACTGCGCCGCAGCCAGCGGACGGTGCGCGAGACCCGTGACTCGCTGCACCTGCACCGCCGGCAGGAGCAGACCGAGCACCGGATCGCGGCCGAGCTGCAGGAAGCCGTGCTGCCGCCATGGCGCGGCTCCCTGCGGCTCCCGCGCCAGGGCCCGAGCACGCTGGACCTGGCGGCCCACCGCCTCCCGGCCGCGACCGCCACACCGCTCGGCGGGGACTGGTACGACGCCCTGGAGCTGACCGACGGCCAGACCCTGCTCAGCGTCGGCGACCTCACCGGACAGGGCGTGGCCGTCGCCTCCGGCATGGCCACGCTGCTCGGCGCCGTACGCGGGATGGCGATGGCCGGCACGGAGCCCGGTCAACTGCTCACCCTGCTCAACCAGTTACTCGACACCACCGTGCAGCCCGCCCTCGGCAGCGCCGTCTGCTGCCGCTACCGGCCCGAGACCCGCACGCTGGTCTGGGCTCAGGCAGGACACCCCGCCCCGCTGCTGTACCGCGACGGGACGGGGCGCGTGCTGAACACACCGGACGGCGTGCTGCTCGGCGCCTCCTCGGGCGCCGTCTACGGACAGTCCGTCGTCACCCTGCGACCGGGCGACCTGCTCCTCCTGCACACGGACGGGCTCATGTCGGGCCACGACAGGACGGCGGCCGTGGACCGGCTTCTCGGCCTCGCCCCACGGTTCGGCGCGGCACGCACCGCGCAGGACTGCGTGCGAACCGTCGTCGAGGAGTTCGGCGGAGCCGGGCGCGAGGACGACGCGTGCGTGCTCGTCGCCAAGGTCACCACCTGACGGTCGCCACAGGGCGTCCTCCGGGTCGGACGGCGCACAGGCCCCCTATGCCTGTGCGCTGTTGCCGTCCCCCTTGGCCCTCGGCTTGGGCAGGGCGAGCCTGATCTCCTCCCGCAGCTCGTGGATCTTCGGATAGCCCGCGTACTCCGCGGTCAGCCGGTACATCTGCCGCAGCCGGTCCCAGGTGCGCCGGGAGGAGTTCGAGCCCATCGACATCAGGGCCAATCGTGCGTAGCGGTCGGCCTGTTCGGGGTCGTCCGCGATGAAGCAGGCCGACGCCATGGACAGATGGTCGAAGATCTTCGACCGCTCGCGCCCGTCGACGCGCAGGGCGAGGGCCTTCTCCGCGTAGTACTGGGCGTGTGCGGCGGCACCCGGGTCGAACTCCGCCAGCGTGCGGTACGCGAGCGCCTGCATGCCGTACAGGTCCTCGTCCTTGAAGGTCTGCATCCAGTCCGGCGGCTCCACGTCCTGCCGGTCGGAGACGAAGAGGTCCTCCGCCCGTCCGAGCGTGCGACGCATGGCCTGGCCCTTGCCCATCGACGCCTGCGCCCAGGCCTCGATGGTGTGGAACATCGCCTTCGTGCGTGGCTGGAGGCGGTCGCCGGCGCCGGACTGGGCGAGCTTCATCAGGTCCAGGGCGTCGTCCGGCCGGCCGAGGTGCACCATCTGCCGGGCCGCCCGGGACAGCGCCTCACCCGCGCGCGGCCGGTCACCGCCCTCTCTGGCGGCGTGGGCGGCGATGACGAAGTACTTCTGCGCCGTGGGCTCCAGGCCGACGTCGTGCGACATCCAGCCCGCGAGGACGGCGAGGTTGGCCGCGACCCCCCACAGGCGCCGCTGGAGGTGGGGGGGATGGTGGTAGGCGAGCATGCCGCCCACCTCGTTGAGCTGGCCCACGACCGCCTTGCGCTGCAGCCCGCCGCCACGGGCCGCGTCCCAGGCGCGGAACACCTCGACCGAGCGCTCCAGTTCCTCGATCTCCTGGGACCCGATGGGGGCGGCCTCGTAGCGGTCGAACCCGGCGGGGTCGGCGTGCAGGGGGTCGTCGAGGGCAGGGGCGTCGGCCTTCAGGGCCGGGTCGGTGTGGAGCCAGTCGCGCATGGCGCTGCTGAGTGTGGATCCCGCGGCGAGCGCGGCACCCGCGCCCACCAAGCCGCGTCGGTTGAGCATGAGGTCCATTCCCGTGAATTCGGTGAGGACCGCGGCGGTCCGTTCGGGCGCCCACGGCACACCGTCGGGATGTTCCTCGATCCCGTCGCTCTGCCGTTTCCCCGTACGCCCGTGCCGTACCAGACCTAGGTCCTCGATGGTCACGACACGGCCGAGACGCTCGGTGAACAGGGCCGCCAGCACCCGCGGCACCGGATCGCGCGGGATCTCTCCCGTGTCGATCCACCGCCGCACCCGGGAGGTGTCGGTCGCCAGCTGGGGGTGGCCCATGGCCGCCGCCTGCCGGTTGACCAGCCTCGCGAGTTCGCCCTTCGACCAGCCGGCCAGGCCGAACAGGTCCGCAAGGCGGGTGTTGGGTTGTCCGCTCACGTCAAGCCCCCAGGTTCTCGGCTGAGTTGACAGTAGCCCGGTGGAGGTTGCCGGGCGACTATTCGCCACGGTTCGCCAGGGTCCGCCAGATGGTGTGCCACCGGCCATCGGGTGTCAGGTAGGAACGCGCCACCCCGACCCGGTCGCCACCCGCATATGACGGCCGTATGCGACCGAGCACGGCGGGCAACGACGGGCACATTCCCCAGGGTGTACCCGGACGGCCGGGCCGGGTGGGCGCACGCTCCCGGAACCACGCTCACGGGGCACGCAACCTGAGCATGAGTTCGGGACGCGGACGCACAGGCAGGCACCGCAGGCACACGAAGGGATCTGTTTCTCCCATGTACGCAGCATCGTCCTCCGTGTCCGCCCCGCCCCGGCCGCTGCGCCCCCGCCCGGCGGGCGGCGGGCCCTACCTCGACCCGGCCCCGCGTCCGGGCGGTCCCGTG
>NZ_JBEXKG010000332.1:0-3346 GCF_040609555.1 Streptomyces sp. NPDC004658 | reverse complement strand
CACGGCGGACGTCGTCGGCCGCGGACTGCCGGGCCTGCGGCGCCGGTGGGACGGCGCCGTCCTCGCCGGGCGGTTCCTCGGGCACTTCCGCCGCGAGGACCCCGCGGGGCACGACGAGGCTCGCCACACCGCAGGGCGTCGCCCACGAGTTCCGGGGCGGCGACCTCCTCGCAGTACAGGGAGACCTCCGCCAGATGGCGCCGCCCGGCTGCCGGGGCCCCACGGCGCCGGGTCCGCCCCGACGAGGGCCAGGACCGTGACCCGGTCGGCCGCCGCGTCGTACAGCCCGGCCGACAGCCGCAACACCCCCGCCCCGGACGGGGCGGCACAGCAGCCGAGGCCGCCGGTGAGCTTGGCCTGCGCGCAGCCCATGAGCGCGGTGGACTCCTCGCCGCGCGCCTGTACGAAGCCGGGGGCCGCGGGCGCGCCGCGCAGGGCGCCGATCAGCGGGTCCACCGCGAGTCCCGGTGTTCCGTACACCCGGTCCACGCCCAGGTGCCGCAGCCGGGCGGCGACCAGCCCGGCCACGTTCACCACGAAGGCATCGTTGCAGCACGGCGCGCCACTCGTCCGGGCCACCGGGTGGCCGGGCGCCGACCCGCGCAAACGAGGCCGCGCTCTTCGGCCCCACCGTTTCGGGCGAGCGGAGCGGGGGCACCCGTGCCAGGCTCGGAGCAGAGCACCGAGAGTGAGGGTTCCAGCACGGGGCGGAGGGCGAGCACGCGGTGGCGGTGTCCGAGGAGCGGCGGCCGGGGCGGGGGGAGCGGTTGGCGCCCGCGCTGGACCGGCGGCTGCCGGTCGCGTCCGCCGGCGGGGAGTTCCTGCGCAAGGCGTTCCTCCGAGCACTGGTCGTTCCGGCATACGCGTCCGCAGGCCCGCCTGGGGCTGCAGGCCGCCGACCGGAGGCGGATCCTGGACGGTGGGACGACCGGCGAGGTGCGGCGCACGGCCGACGGCGGCTACGAGGAGGCGCACACGCTGCCGTCCCGCGAGGAGGCCTACCGCGTCCTCGTGCGGGACACACCCCGGCCGCGCGCCGAGGGCACGGAGGCCTGGCGCTGGTTCCGCCGGCACCGGCCGCGCAACGCCCGCAGCCGCTGGTACGTCGGCAAGAGCGTGGAGATGCCGGCCACCGCCTGGCAGAAGCGCCGGGCCGAGGTCGTGCGGGCCGCGCCGGGCGAGGCGACCGGACAGGGCGACGAGTGAGGAGCGAGGAGGCACCGCATGAGCGACGGCGCTGAGGGCCACGGGAACCTCCTGTACGGGCCGGAGCCGGACGTGGCCGGCGGGGCCGGTTATCCGGACGCCCCGCCGCGGATGGGCTTCTTCACCGACACCTCGGTGTGCATCGGCTGCAAGGCCTGCGAGGTGGCGTGCAAGGAGTGGAACGCCGTCCCGGAGGACGGGCTCCTGCTGACCGGCATGTCCTACGACAACACGCAGGGCCTCGGCGCCGACACCTGGCGGCACGTGGCCTTCATCGAGCAGCGCAAGCCGCTCGCCGGGCAGGAACCGGGGGTCGCGCATGACGACGTCGACGTCTTCGCCGCCGCGTCCCGGCTGGGCACCGACGCCGCGTCCCCGGGGCCCGGCGCCACCGCTCCCCCGCCGGACGGGGCTCCCGGGGGGGCGCCCGCCGGGGAGATCTCGCCCGTCGCCCCCGACGGCCGGACGGAGCTGCGCTGGCTGATGGCGTCCGACGTGTGCAAGCACTGCACGCACGCCGCCTGCCTGGATGTGTGCCCCACGGGTTCGCTGTTCCGCACCGAGTTCGGCACGGTCGTCGTCCAGGAGGACATCTGCAACGGCTGCGGCTACTGCGTGCCCGCCTGCCCGTACGGCGTGATCGACCAGCGCAAGGACGACGGCCGGGTGTGGAAGTGCACGCTGTGCTACGACCGGCTCGGCGTCGGCATGGAACCGGCCTGCGCCAAGTCGTGCCCGACGGACTCCATCCAGTTCGGCCCGCTGGAGGAGCTGCGGGAGCGCGCCCAGGCCCGGGTGGCGCAGCTGCACGCGGCCGGCGTCACCGACGCCCGCCTGTACGGCGAGAGCCCGGACGACGGGGTCGGCGGCGACGGCGCGTTCTTCCTGCTGCTGGACGAGCCGGAGGTGTACGGCCTGCCACCGGACCCGGTGGTCACCACCCGGGACCTGCCCGACATGTGGCGGCACGCGGCGCTGGCCGCCGTCTCGCTGGTCGCACTCGCCGCCGGCAGCTTCGTGCGGAGGCCGCGATGAGCGAGTCCGATGTGACACGGGACGGTGTGCGGCACGCGCGGCCCGACCGGGAGGCGCCGACAGGGGTACATGCGGGACGCCGCCGGCGCCGGCGCGGTCGGGGCGAGCAGCCGATGGTGCCGGACGCCGAGTTCTCGTCGTACTACGGCAAGCCCGTCCTCAACAGGCCGACCTGGAAGCCGCTGGACATCGCCGGGTATCTGTACCTGGGCGGGCTGGCGGGAGCCTCCTCCCTGCTGGCGGCGGGTGCCGGGGCCACCGGCCGGCCGGAACTGGGCCGGGTGGCCAAGCTGGGCTCGGCCGGCGCCATCACGCTGTCGCTGGCGGCACTGGTGCACGACCTGGGGCGCCCGGCCCGGTTCCTGAACATGCTCCGGGTGTTCAAGCCCACCTCGCCGATGAGCGTCGGCTCCTGGATCCTGAGCGGGTACGCGCCGCTGACGCTCGCGGCCGCGGCGACGGAGGTGGCGGGCCGGTACCGGAGGGTGGGCGCCGCCGCCACGGCCGGAGCCGCCGTTCTGGGGCCGGCCGTGGCGACGTACACCGCGGTGCTGCTCTCGGACACGGCGGTGCCGTCCTGGCACGAGGGCTACCGGCAGCTGCCGTCCGTGTTCGCCGGTTCGGCCGCCACGTCGGCCGCCGGTCTCGCCCTGGTCGCGGCGCCCACCGCCCAGGCCGGGCCGGCACGGCGGATGGCGGCGCTGGGCGCCGTGCTGGAACTGGGCGCTTTCCGGACGATGAAGCGGCGGATGGGGCTGGCCTCGGAGCCCTTCGAACGGGGAAAGGCGTATCGGCTGCTGCGCGCCTCGGAGGCCCTGACGGCGGGCGGAGCCGCGCTGGCGCTGCTCTCGGCCCGGGTACGGGACCGCCGGCCGGCCGCTGCGGCGGGAGTGGCCCTCCTCACCGGTTCGGCGGCGCTGCGTTTCGGCGTCTTCCACGCCGGGGTGGCCTCCGCGGAGGACCCCCGCTACACGATCGTCCCGCAGCGGGAGAGGCTCCGGGCGCAGGACGGCTGAGGGCGCGCCGGACGCGGGGCCGTGACCGCGCGTCGCACGGCTGAGGGCGCGCCGGACGCGGGGCCTGCCCGCGCGCCGCACCCGGAACC
>NZ_JBEXKG010000331.1:0-3356 GCF_040609555.1 Streptomyces sp. NPDC004658 | reverse complement strand
AGCCGCTCGGTCCGCGCGGCGATGTAGCCGAGCATCGTGGTCGGCGAGGACGGCACGAACGGCGGGTTGTGGTGCTCACCGGTCGCGAAGACGTCCAGCCCCGCTTCTTCCGCCTTCTGCGCGAGGGTGACCATGGCCTTGATCCGCTCGCGCTCGGTCGGCGCACGGCCCGTGGTGGGGTCGATGGTCACGTCACCGACGGTGAAGATGCCGAACTGCATCGTCCTCCGCCCTTCATAATGGTTGATGTATCAACTTCGCCCGTGCAACGCGGTGGCCTCCCCTCCTATTCCGAGGCACCGAGCCGTCGCGATCGACGCCGGTGCCGGGGGCTGCGCGCGACGCCCCCGGCGGCGACCGGCCACGCGGCCCGACCCCCGGCCGCAGCCGGTCGCAGCCGCTCGCGCACGTCTTCCCCGGCCCCCGGCATGGACTCGATCACCCGCCCGGCCCACCCCGATGGCTGCCGTCCGTCCCACCCGCCAGGGTCTCAAGAAAGAGCCCGGTGTCGACGCCGAAGGGGCCAGTGATGCGCCGCTATCCGCCCATCGCCGATCACGGTCTTACCGGAGACCCGCGGACCTGCCCGCCGGTCCCCTCCGGGGCCGCTCTCGGCCGGCGGCGCTCTCCCTGTTCCGGCTCGCCGAGCCTCGCGCGCCGCGGGAGCGCGCCAGCTGCCGAGATCCTCGCCCTCACCGCCCCGGACACCGTCGCGGGCGCGCGGGGCTAGGCCCGGGATGTCGTCCGGATACGACAGCGGGGAGCTGTCGGCCACCGTGCTGGAGGCGCTGTTCACCCAGGCGCCCATGGGCCTGTACGTGTTCGACGAGCAGCTGCGGATCGTGCGCTACAACCCCGCGGGGCGCGGCGTGCGCGGACTGCCCGGCGACGCGGTGCTCGGGCGGCGGCTCGACGAGGCCGCGGAGGGCTTCCACGATCCCGAGCTGCTCAAGCTCGCCCGTCAGGTACTCACGGGGCAGACGCAGGTCCGGGACCGCCTCGTGCGCGGCCGGCCCCCTCGTGGCCCGGACCGGGAGACGGTGCTCTCGGTGTCGGCCTTCCGGATCCGTCCCGGCGGCGGGCACGTCCTGGGCGTCGCCGTCGTGGAGGACGTCTCGGCGCGGCAGCGCGCCGCGGACCGGCTGGACATCCTGCACGACGCACATCAGGCCATCGGCACGAGCCTCGACGTGCGGGACACGGCGGCCGCACTGGCCGAGGTGGTGGTGGACCGGTTCGCGGACGCCGTCTCGGTGGACGTGCTGGACGAGGCGGTGCGCGGCGCCGCGCTGTCCGGGGGGCCGGTCGACGCCGACGTACCCCTGCGCCGGGTCGCCTTCCGCTCGGTGAGGGACCCCGCGCGGCAGGTGCCCGCGGACGAGCTGGCCACCTTCCCCTTCCCCACGCCCTTCACCCGGAGCCTCCAGGACGCCGCGCCCCGGCTCGTCACCCACCTGGCACCGGACGAGCCGTGGCTGGCCACCGATCCCGGGCGGGCCCGGCTGCTGACCGACGCGGGTGTGCACTCGCTCCTCATCACCCCGCTGGTGGTGCGCGGCACCGTCCTCGGGGTCGTCTGCTTCTTCCGGCACCGTGACCCCCGGCCGTACGACGAGGACGACCTCTCCCTGGCCGAGCAACTGGCCCAGCGCACGGCGCTCAGCATCGACAACGCCCGCAGCTACGCCCGTGAACGCACCATCGCGACGGCCCTGCAACGCCATCTGCTGCCCCGCACCCCGCCGCGGCTGACCACGGTCGACACCGCCGCCCTCCACCTGCCCGGCACCGTGGGCGGCGGCGGGGACTGGTACGACGTCATCCCCCTCTCCGGCAGCCGGGTGGCGCTGACCGTCGGCGATGTCACCGGAAGCGGCATCGAAGTGGCCGCCGCCATGGGGCAGTTGCGCACCGCGCTGACGACCCTCGCGGTGCGGGACCTGGCACCGGAGGAGCTGCTCTCCTGCCTCGACGAGACCACCGTCTCGCTGACGCGGGACACGGGCGAGCCGGTCACGGCATCCTGCCTGTACGCGGTGTTCGACCCGGTGACCCGCACCTGTACGGCCGCCAGCGCGGGGCACGCGCCCCCGGTGGCCGTCGGCACGCTCGGCGAGCCCCTGGTCCTCGAACCGCCCGCCGGCCCGCTGCTCGGTGCGGGTCGCGGCGGGTACGAGGCGGTGCGCGTCGAACTGCAGGACGGCAGCGTGCTGGCGCTGTACACCAACGGTCTCGTCCGCGCGGCACCGGACGCCCGGCGGACCCTGCTCCGTCTCCTGGGCCATCCCGACCGTCCGCTGCACCAGCTCGCCGACGACGCGGTGTACGCCCTCCTGCCCGGCCAGGCCGAGGACGACGCCGTTCTGCTCCTCGCCCGCACCCGCGGCCTGACGGAGGACCGGCTCGCCGAGTGGACGCTGCCCAAGGACCCGGCCGTCGTCGGCACCGCACGCCGGCTCGCCGAACGCCAGCTCGCGGCCTGGGAGTCGGAGGAGCTGGCCTTCACGACCGAACTGATCGTCAGCGAACTGGTCACCAACGCCATCCGGTACGGCAGCCCGCCGATCCGGCTGCGCATGATCCGCGACCGGAGCCTGGTGTGCGAGGTGTCCGACGGCAGCAGCACCGCGCCCCACCTGCGCAACGCCCGCGCCATCGACGAGGGCGGCCGGGGACTGTCGCTCGTCGCCCAGCTCGCCGCCCGCTGGGGCACCCGGTTCGGCCGCCGGGGCAAGACCATCTGGTGCGAGCAGGAACTGGACGGCGGCTGAGCCCCGTCCGGTGAACGGGGGTTTCCGGCGCGCGTACGGCATGCTCCAGCGGGCAATACCCGAACGGGGCGCCCGGTGCGGGTGCGCACGGGGAACGGACGGGGGAAGGAGCGGACGCATGCGTGCGACCGTGCTGGACGTGGTGCGGGATGTCGTCGGCCGGCACGCGCCGGAGGAAGGCCGGTTGGTCGACGATCTGGCGGGCCTGGACTACGGCCCGGTGGTGCGGCGGCTGCGGCGGGCGTCCGCCGGCGGACGGTCGGACCCGCTCGGCTTCGGCCTCGACACCGTCGGGGCCGTGGTCACACCCTTGGTGCTGCTGGCGGTGGACGAGGCGTGCCGGACCGCCGTCACGGACGGCACCGGACGGCTGATGAACCGGGCCGCGACCGCCCTCGGACGCCTGCGCCCGTCCGCCCGCCGCCCGGACGCCCCGCCCGAGGTGCCCCGCCTCACCCCGGAACAACTGGCGTCCGTGCGGCGGCGGGTGCACCAGGAGGCGGTCCGGCGCGGCTTCGGCGACGCCGACGGGCTCGCGGACAGCGTGGTCGCGCGGCTGGCCCTCGCGGGCACGGAGGACCCGCG
>NZ_JBEXKG010000330.1:0-3433 GCF_040609555.1 Streptomyces sp. NPDC004658 | reverse complement strand
CCCAGACCACGTTGTAGCCGCCGGCGGCGTTCCAGCCCGTGGCGTTCACCGTCGCCTCGCCGCCGCTGAGCTTCCAGGGGCCGCGGTTGAGGAGGTACTGCAGGACCTTGGGGCCCTCGGTGCCGAGCGTCTGGTTCTTCAGGAACAGCCGGTGCAGACGGCCCCAGCTCCAGGTGTCGATGTCCTTGCCGAGCTTTGCGGTCAGCTCCCAGCGGGCGTCGATCATGGCGCGGGCGAAGAGCTGGTCGCGGTTCTCGGCGGCGGGGCGGGTGCCCGACTTGGGCGTCTTCCACCAGTCGCTGTCCGGCTTGTCCATCAGGGTGCGCACGACCTCGAACCAGCGGTCGCCGCCGTCCGGCTGCGCCTGGTCGGCGTCGCGCTGGCCGCACTCGCGCACCTTGGTGTCGTCGTCCACCGGGCCGGTGCTGTCGATCTTGTCGACCCACAGGCACTGCCCCTTGACCCGCAGCTCCTTGGGCAGCTTGTTGCCGAAGGCGAGCTTGAGGATGTTGCGCCAGACGGCGTTGAAGTACGCGGCCGCCGCGGAGTCGGCGTCCTGGGTGTAGTCCCAGCCCTCCAGCAGCTTCTGCGCCTGGCGGACGTCCGGGTCGTCCAGGTTGATCTTCAGCAGCTTGGGCACCAGGAGCTTGGCGATCTCGCTGCTGTTGTCCAGCTGCATCTGCCGCATGTCGTCGGTGGAGATCTTGCCGCCGTCCTTGATCTTGGACTCGATCAGGTCGGCGATGCGCTGGCTGCGGGTGCCGTAGCCCCAGTCGGTGGTGAGGGTGTACGGGTACCTGTCCGGGTCGACCACGGCCTGGTTGGCGGTGACGATGTAGCCGCGCTCCGGGTCGTACTCGTAGGGCAGTTCGTCCTGCTTGATGAAGCCCTTCCAGCGGTACTTCGAGTCCCAGCCCGGCACCGGGACGGCGCCGGAGTCCTTGGCGGTGCGGGCGGGGATCTTTCCGGGCAGCGTGTAGCCGATGTGGTTGTCCGTGCTGGCGTAGATCAGGTTCTGCGAGGGCACGTCGAACAGGGCCGCCGCCGCGCGGAAGTCGCTCCAGTCCCCGGCCCTGTCGAGGGCGAAGACGGCGTCCATGGTCGTGCCCGGGTCGAGCGCGGTCCACCGCAGGGCGATGCCGTAGCCGTCGCCGCGGTCCGGTGCGGCGGCGTTCACGGTCGCCTTCTTGCCGACCTGGACGAGTTCGTCGTCACGGTCGGACAGCAGCGGCATCCCGTCCTGGGTCTGCCGGACGACGATCGTCTTGGCCGCACCCCCGGCGACCTTGATGGTCTCCTCGCGGGTCTTGAACGGCCGGACCTTGCCGTCGTACAGGTAGCCGTTCGCGCTGACCTTCTCCAGGTAGAGGTCGGTGACGTCGACACCGGAGTTGGTCAGGCCCCAGGCGATCTTCGCGTTGTGGCCGATGATCACACCGGGCATGCCGGCGAACGTGTACCCGGTGACGTCGTACGGGCACTTGCTGGAGACGGTCCGGCAGTGCAGGCCCATCTGGTACCAGACGGACGGCAGGGACGCCGACAGGTGCGGGTCGTTGGCGAGCAGCGGCTTGCCGGTGATGGTGTACTTCCCGGCGACCACCCAGGAGTTGGAGCCGATGCCCTGGCCGTTCACGCCGACGGCCGTGGGCAGGTCGTCCAGGACGCCGTACAGGCCGCCCAGCTGGCTCGTGAGGGACGATCCCGTCCCGGCCGAGGCGGAGGAGCCGGTCGTGCCCGTCGTGCCCTGGGAGGAGCCGGTGGAGCCGGTCGTGCCCTGGGTGCCGGTCGTGCCGGTCGTGCCCGTGGTGCCGGTCGTGCCCTGGGTGCCGCCGGTCCCCTGAGTGGAACCGGTGGCGCCGCTCTGCCGGAAGGCCTGCGTCACCGCGTCGTACTGGCCCTCCTGGACGATCGGCTTGTTGCGCCCGTAGGGGTACGCCGGATACAGGTCCTGGATCTGCTGGGGGCCGAGGCGGCTGGTCATCAGGGCGCGGTCGATCTCGTCCTGCATGTTGCCGCGCAGGTCCCAGGCCATCGCCTTCAGCCACGACACGGAGTCGACCGGGGTCCACTTCTGAGGCTTGTAGTCGTTGGTGAGGCCCAGGGCCGCGTACTCCAGGGAGATGTCCTTGCCGTCCTTGCCCTGGAGATAGGCGTTGACCCCCTTGGCGTAGGCCTGGAGGTACTTCTTCGTGGAGGCCGACAGCTTGGTGTCGTACTCCTGCCGCGCGATCCGGTCCCAGCCGAGGGTGCGCAGGAACTCGTCGTTCTTGACCTGGCTCTTGCCGAACATCTCCGACAGGCGCCCGGAGGTCATGTGCCGGCGCACGTCCATCTCGTAGAACCGGTCCTGCGCCTGGACGTAGCCCTGCGCCATGAACAGGTCCTCGTCCGAGGACGCGTAGATCTGCGGGATGCCGTAGCCGTCCCGCTTGACGTCGACCGGCCCGGACAGGCCGTCGAGCTTGATCGAACCGGTGGTCTGCGGGAAGGAGGCGCGCACCGTGCTGACCGACCAGTACGCCCCGTAGGCGACGCCTCCGACGAGGGCCAGGACCAGCACCAGCACGATGAGTCGGGCTCTGCGCCCCTTCTTCCTGCCGGACTTGACGGACGTGGCACCCGTTGTGGCGGTGTCACCCGTGGTGGCGGTGGTGTTGGGGGGCATCGCTGTCCTTGCTGTCCTAACGCGAGCGGCAGGTCGGGCTGTGACTTTGAATGAGCGCTGGAGCAACCATAGGCGCAGGGCCCTGTCCCGCTTGACGCGGAGTCGGGAACCAGCGCGCACGAGCGTTCGATCTTGCCTCGCCGAACGTCAAGAAATCGTCAAGAGTTAGGTAAGGTAACGAAGTAACCGGGGATCCATGGGCCCGATCTCGGAGGAGGAACGCCCCCTGACTGTTCACCACCTCAACCAGCTCCTGCTCGTCTGCTCCGTCGTCCTGCTCGTCGCCGTCGCGGCCGTCCGGGTCTCCTCCCGCAGCGGGCTCCCCAGCCTGCTCGTGTACCTGGGGATCGGCGTCCTCATGGGCCAGGACGGCCTCGGCCACATCCAGTTCAACAGCGCCGCCCTGACCCAGGTCATGGGATACGCGGCCCTGGTCGTGATCCTCGCCGAGGGCGGCCTGGGCACGAAGTGGAAGGAGATCCGGCCGGTCCTGCCGTCCGCCTCCGTCCTGGCGACGGCCGGAGTCGCGATCAGCGTGGGCGTCACCGCGGCGGGCGCGCACTACCTGGTCGGGCTGGAGTGGCGGCAGGCGCTCATCATCGGGGCGGTGGTGTCGTCGACCGACGCGGCGGCGGTCTTCTCGGTCCTGCGGAAGATTCCCCTCCCCGCGCGCGTGACGGGCACGCTGGAGGCCGAGTCGGGCTTCAACGACGCCCCGGTGGTCATCCTGGTCGTCGCCTTCTCCACCGCCGGCCCGGTCGAGCA
>NZ_JBEXKG010000329.1:0-3445 GCF_040609555.1 Streptomyces sp. NPDC004658 | reverse complement strand
CCAGGACGGTCGCCGGAACCGTGATCAGCACCGTGTTCACCAGGGAGTTGGTGATGTCGGAGTTCTCCAGCAGCCCCCTTCCCGCCCGCACCCCTGTTTTCCCGCAAGGAGACGCACATGACCGAGCAGAACCACCGGGTCGCCCTGATCACCGGCGCCACCAGCGGCATCGGCCTCGCCGTCGCCCGCCTCCTCGGCGCACAGCAGCACCGGGTGTTCATCGGCGCGCGCAGCGCCGACAACGTCGCGGAGACGGTCAAGCAGCTGCAGGCCGAGGGCATCGAGGCCGACGGCACCACCCTGGACGTGCGCTCCACGGACTCCGCGCGCGCCTTCGTGCAGGCCGCCGTCGACCGGTTCGGCGGCGTGGACATCCTGGTGAACAACGCCGGCCGCAGCGGCGGCGGGGTCACCGCCGACCTCACCGACGAGCTGTGGGACGACGTCGTCGACACCAACCTCACCAGCGTCTTCCGCCTCACCCGCGAGGTCCTCACCACCGGGGGCCTGCGCGACAAGGCGTGGGGCCGCATCGTCAACATCGCGTCGACCGCGGGCAAGCAGGGCGTCGTGCTGGGCGCCCCGTACTCCGCCTCCAAGCACGGCGTGGTCGGCTTCACCAAGGCCCTCGGCAACGAGCTGGCCCCGACCGGGATCACCGTCAACGCGGTCTGCCCCGGCTACGTGGAGACGCCGATGGCACAGCGGGTGCGGGCCGGATACGCCGCGGCGTACGACACCTCCGAGGAGGCGATCCTCGAGAAGTTCCAGGCGAAGATCCCGCTCGGCCGCTACTCCACGCCCGAGGAGGTCGCCGGCCTGGTCGGCTACCTGGCCTCCGACACGGCCGCCTCCATCACCGCGCAGGCGCTCAACGTCTGCGGTGGCCTGGGCAACTTCTGACACCCGTCCCGTCCGCCGACCCGACACACCCCGAGGAGCCCTTGAATGACGCAGCCCGGCCTGCGCGAGGTGGAGCACGAGATCACGGTCTCGGCCCCGGCCACCGCCGTATACCGGCTGATCGCCGAGGTGGAGAACTGGCCGCGGATCTTCCCGCCGACCATCTACGTCGACCACGTCGAACGCGACGCGCACAGTGAGCGGATCCGTATCTGGGCCACCGCCAACGGCGAGGCGAAGAACTGGGCCTCGCGGCGCGTGCTGGACCCCGACGGCCTGCGGATCGAGTTCCGCCAGGAGGTGTCCGTACCGCCCGTGGCCGCCATGGGCGGCACCTGGATCATCGAGCCGCTCGACGCGGGCACGTCCCGCGTCCGGCTGCTGCACGACTACCGGGCCGTCGACGACGACCCGGCGGGCCTCGCCTGGATCGACGAGGCCGTCGACCGCAACTCCCGCTCGGAGCTGGCGGCGCTGAAGACCAACGTGGAACTGGCCCACGCCGCCGAGGAGGTGACGTTCTCCTTCGAGGACACCGTCCACGTCGACGGCTCGGCCAAGGACCTGTACGACTTCGTCAACGACGCCCACCTGTGGCAGGAGCGCCTCCCACACGTCGCCTCGGTACGGCTGGAGGAGGACGTGCCGGGCCTGCAGACCCTGGAGATGGAGACCCGCGCCAAGGACGGCTCCACCCACCTCACCAAGTCCTACCGGGTCTGCTTCGAGGGCCGGAAGATCGCCTACAAGCAGGTGACCCTGCCCGCGCTGATGACCCTGCACACCGGCTACTGGACCTTCGCCGAGGGCCCTGCCGGCACCACGGCGTCCTCGCAGCACACGGTGGTGCTCAACACGGAGAACATCGCCAAGATCCTCGGACCCGAGGCGACCGTCGCGGACGCCCGCGCGTACGTGCGGAGCGCGCTGAGCACCAACAGCCGGGCCACCCTCGGACACGCCAAGGCCTACGCCGAGGCGCGGCGCTGACCATGTCCGGCGACGTCCTGCGCACCCAGGTCCTGGTGGTCGGCGCCGGTCCGGCGGGCCTGCTGCTCGCCGGCGAACTGCGGCTCGGCGGTGCCGAGGTGCTGGTCGCGGAGCGGCTGACCGAGCCGACCACCGAGTCCCGGGCCTCCACCCTGCACGCCCGGACCATGGAGGCCCTCGACGCCCGCGGCCTGCTGGAGCACTTCGGCACCCCGCCGAACGAGCCGCTGGGCCACTTCGGCGGCCTCCCGCTCGACCTGACCCTGCCCAGCACCCACCCGGGCCAGTGGAAGGTCCTGCAGGCCGAGGTGGAGCGCGTCCTGCACGACTGGAGCACCGGTCTCGGCGCGACCGTGCTGCGCGGCCACGAGCTGCGCGCGCTCACCCCGGCAGCGGACCACGTCACGGCCGAACTCGCCGGTCCACGAGGGCCGGTGCGGGTCCGAGCCGCCTACGTGGTCGGCTGCGACGGCGAGCAGAGCGCCGTACGGCGGCTGGGCGGCTTCCGGTTCACCGGCGCGGACGCCGAACGGGAGCTGCTGCGGGCCGATGTCGCCGGCCTCGACATCGCTAACCGGCGCTTCCAGCGGCTGCCGAGGGGCCTGGCCATCGCCGCCCGGCGCCCCGACGGCGTCACCCGGGTCATGGTGCACGCGTTCGGCACACCCGCCCGCGAGCGCACCGGCGCACCGGACTTCGCGGAGATCGTGGCCGCCTGGCGCGCGGTCACCGGGGAGGACATCGGCCACGGCACCCCGCTGTGGGTCAACTCCTTCGACGACGCCTCCCGACAGGCGACCGAGTACCGCCGGGGCCGCGTGCTGCTGGCCGGCGACGCCGCGCACCGGCAGATGCCGATCGGCGGCCAGGCCCTCAACCTGGCCCTCCAGGACGCGCTCAACCTCGGCTGGAAACTGGCCGCCCACCTCGCCGGCGGGGCCGGCGAGGCCCTGCTGGACACCTACCACGGCGAACGCCACCCCGTCGGCCGGCGCGTCCTGGGCAACATCCGCGCCCAGGCCCGGCTGCTGCTCGGCGGCGAGGAGGTGGAGGCCGTCCGCGAGGTGGTCGGCGAACTGGCGGCCCTGCCGCCCGCCCGCGCCCACCTGGCGGCGATGATCGCCGGCCTGGACATCGCGTACCCCACGGCCGACGGCACCGGCACCGACGCCGGAGCGTCCGCGCTGCTCGGCAGACGCCTGCCGCCGCTGCGCCTGGCGACACCGGACGGCACGGTCACCACGGCCGGCCTGCTGCGGACCGGACGCGCCGTCCTGCTCGACCTGTCCGCGGACGCCACGCGGCGCGAGCGGTGGTCCGCCGCCGTACGGCCCTGGCCGGAGCGGGTGTCGTACGTGGCGGCCCGCCCGCCCGCCGGCACCGCCCTCACCGGCACCGACGGGGTCCTCGTGCGACCGGACGGCTATGTCGCCTGGGTGGCCGCGCCCGGCACCCCGGATCCCGGGGAGGCGCTGCGCCGCTGGTTCGCCGCCCCCGGCGCCGCCGGCAACCGCGGCGCCTCGGACGCCACCCCCCCCCCCCCCCCCCCCCC
>NZ_JBEXKG010000328.1:0-3467 GCF_040609555.1 Streptomyces sp. NPDC004658 | reverse complement strand
TCGTAGGGCTGGATCAAATCCAGTACTGACCAGCGAGGCAGCCACCTCCCGGCTCGCAACGCTCAGTCACTGTGCACGGAACCTGTGCCAGAACCGCATCTGCTTCGCCCACGGCGGCGGCTCGTTCGCCTTCTGGCTCGGTCGCCTGGAGAACGCCTGGCGCCGGCGCCCCGACGTCGTCGGCACCTCCGAACACTCGCCCTCGCACTACCTCGGCCGCTTTTCGGTCGACTCCGTCGTCTTCGACGAGCGTGCGCTGCGCCTTCTGGTGGACACCCTGGGCGCCGACCGCGTGATGGCAGGCAGCGACTACCCCTACCCCCTGGGTGAACGCCCGGTCGGCGCGGTCCTGACCAGGAGTGACTTCCTGACCCCGGCCCAACGCACCCTCATCTCCCGCACCAACGCCGAACGCTTCCTGGCCCGCAGCTGATCCGCGCACACCGGCGACGCTCGCGCCGGCGTATCACTCCCGTCGCGTGATCGGCCGACGGCCTCCGCGGCCGGCACTCAGGGCCAGACGGCGCACCACCCGAACCCCGACAAGGAGCACCCATGTCCATCACCACGACCGCCGCAGTCGCCCGTCCCGGCGCGGAGAGCTTCACCTGGGAGACCGTCCACCTGGAGGATCCTCGCCCGGACGAACTGCTCGTCCGTGTCGTCGCGGTGGGGCTCTGCCACACCGACCTGTCGGTGCTCGACGGCAAACTGCCCTCGATGCTCCCCGGCGTGTTGGGGCACGAGGGTGTCGGCGTAGTGGAGGCCGTCGGCTCGGGCGTCACCTCCGCTGCTCCGGGCGACAAGGTGCTGCTCACCTTCACCTCCTGCGGCCACTGCACCGCTTGCCTGACCGGCCGGCCCACCCAGTGCCAGACCTTCTTCACCAGCAACTTCCGCAACACTCGGCAGGACGGCAGCACGCCTGTCTCCGACGTGTACGGCACTCCGCTGGGCGGGCAGTTCTTCGGACAGTCGTCGCTGGCGCACCACGCTGTGGTCAGCGAGAGCAGTGTGGTGAGGGTGTCGGCCACAGACGAGGAACTGCCGATGCTGGCACCGATCGGCTGCGGCATCCAGACGGGAGCCGGTGCCGTCCTGAACGTGCTCAGGCCCGCTCCCGGCCAGAGCGTTGCCGTCTTCGGCGCCGGTGCCGTGGGGCTGTCCGCGGTGATGGCCGCCCGGCTGACCGGGGCGACCCGGATCATCGCCGTCGACCGCTTGCCTTTCCGGCTGGACCTGGCCCGTGAGCTGGGCGCCACGCACGTCGTCAACAGCGCGGAGGAGGACCTACCCAAGCGACTGGCAGAGCTGAGCGACGGCATCGGAGTGGCGCACGCGGTAGAGACCACCGGCGTGACCGCAGTGCTGGAGCAGGCGATCGCAGGCATCGCGCCCGACGGGACGGTCGCCGTCGTCGGCGCTCCGGCCGCCGGCAGCCGGGCGTCCTTCGGCGTCCTCGCTCTGCTGGACGGCCGCAGGGTGCTGGGCGTCATCGAAGGCGGCAGCGACCGGGTCACCTTCATCCCCGCCCTGCTGGAACTGCACCGCCAGGGCCGCCTGCCGTACGACCGCCTCGTACGTTCTACCGTCCCGATCAGTTGGACGAGGCAGTCGCGGAGGCCCGCAGGGGCCGCACGCTCAAGCCGGTGATCCGTTTCGACTCCTGACGGTTCCAGAGCGCGTGGCATGTTCCTCGCGGCGACGCTGACCGTGGCGGCCTACGGGACTGAGGAGCCGGCACCGCACCAGACGGCCCATCAGGAACACACCGGCGTCACGGAAGCGACCGCCCATAAGTTCGGCAGCGCACACCGCCCCGTTGCGCGTACCCGGCCCCCGGGCTCGGAACCCCGCCGAGCACACCTCGGCCCTGCGGGAGAGCGGCATCCTGCCGACACGGAACGGGGCGAGGACGTGACGGCGGCCCGGGACGGCGCGGGTCTGCTCACGGACACGTTCCGGCTCGGCATCCGCTACGCGAACGAGGGCGCGGGGCCGCCCACACTGGTGGCGAAGATGCCCTCGCAGGACGCCGTCGCCGCGCACACGGCCGCCCACCTGAACGCCTACCAGCGCGAATGTCCCTTCCAGCGAGAGTCGGCGCCCCGGCCGACCGTCCGTACCCCCGCTTTTCACGGAACGCTGAACGGACCCGACGGCACCGCGCAGGGCGTCCTGCTCGAAGACCTCCCCGAATCGCCGTCGTCGGAGACCAACTGGGCACGCCCCCTCCCGGCCTGCTGGAGCGGGCGCGCCCGGCAGTGTGGGCGTTGCCGGACAGGAGCCGAACGGCGCGGGAGCCCGCTCCCGCGCCGTAGCGGCACGCGCCGTACCGGGCTCTACGCAGTGACGCTCGGCTCCCGGCCCGGGGCCGACGTCAGATCCAGGGCGATGTCCGTCAGCATGTCTTCCTGGCCGCCGACCATCCGGCGGCGCCCGGCCTCCACCAGCAGGTCGCGGGTGTCGACGCCGTAGCGTTGCGACACCCGCTCGGCGTGGCGCAGGAAGCTGGAGTAGACGCCCGCGTAGCCGAGCGTCAGCGTCTCGCGGTCCACCCGCACCTCGCGGTCCTGCAGCGGCCGTACGAGGTCGTCTGCGGCGTCCATCAGCGGGAACAGGTCACAGCCGTGCTCCCAGCCCATCAGGTCCGCGACCGCGACGAACGCTTCGAGCGGGCAGTTGCCCGCTCCGGCGCCCTGCCCGGCGAGGGACGCGTCGACGCGGGTGACGCCGTTCTCCACGGCGACGATCGTGTTGGCCACGCCGAGCGCCAGGTTTCCACTGGGTTGCCCTTATCGCGGTAACGACACATTGTGCACCGAGATCCACCATGGCACAATGTGGGAGTGGCCGGTGATGAACTGCACGTTCGACCCCGACGCACACACTATCCATGGACGATACTAATGGAGTGGATGTGAGGATCGGTCGGGCTGTTCGGTTCGGTGGATTCGTCGGAGTGATCACTGACATCACGCACGACGGGAAAATTTTCTGGCTTCAATTCCCAGGATCCGTCTGCTCCGATCCCTACACTGAGGACCAACTCGAGGTCATCCTCGAAGCAAGCTAACGCCAGAGGCGCCATCACAATTCGGGGAACCTGGACGGTAAAACAGGGAACGCTTCCCCAAAAAAATTTGCACTGATTGCGGTAGGCTTCGGAAGCAGTGCAGCGACGGTGAGCTCTGTAGGAAGTGCTGCCTGTTTCTACGAGGTGTGCATCGATTTCGCATACAACAGGACTGTTCAATGCGCTGTTGTTTTGCAAGGCATTCGCCATGGAAGGCTGTCATCTCACCGAGATCGTACTGAACTCGAATGGGTGATGTCGGGCTGGACGGCTGCACTTGTTCCTGCTGAGACCTGAGAAGCCGTTGTCTTTCCGAGAGCGGCGGGTCTGTTTCCGCTGGTCAGGTGTAGGGGCGGTGTTTCGGCGGGAAGGACGGGGTGTCGTGTCGTCT
>NZ_JBEXKG010000327.1:0-3557 GCF_040609555.1 Streptomyces sp. NPDC004658 | reverse complement strand
AGGGCGAGACCCAGCTGCTGCGTGCCGCCCAACTCGCCCGCCTCGGCCCGCGCGTCGGCGACCTCGTCTGGGACATCGGGTGCGGCAGCGGCGCGTTCGCCACCGAGGCCGCCCGCGCCGGCGCGGCCGTCATCGCCGTCGACCACGACCCGGACGCCTGTGCCCGCACCGACAGCGTCGCGCGCCGCTTCGGCGTCCAGCTCCAGATCGTCCACGGCAGCGCCCCGCACGTCCTCGAAAACCTGCACGAACCGGATGTCGTACGGGTGGGCGGCGGGGGACCGGCGGTCGTCTCCGCGGTCGCCGACCGGCGCCCGCGACGCATCGTCACGCACGCCGCCACCCGGGACGCCGCCGAACGCGTCGGACGCGACCTGACCGAGCACGGGTACCGGGTCGAGTGCGCCCTGCTCCAGTCCGTCGAACTCGACACCCGGGACTGGACCGAGAGGGAGCGGAACGTAGCGTTCCTGCTCACCGGGGAATTGCTGCGGCGCGAAGCGCCTCGTTGAGGGGTGGTGGTCGGGCGCCGGGCGGGACTGCCCGACCGCGCCCCGTGATCCTGTTGTCGTACCGCGCGCGGTAGGCTGGCCGATCGTTGTACCGCACCGGTGGGCCGAACTTCGTTCGCCAATGTCCGGAACGCGCGCCCGTTTTGGGGTGGGTGCGGTACGGCGGAACCGGAGGACGCGCAACGTGGCGCAGTCCACAGCGGGCTGTCGCGGATCTTGCTGTCGCGACGGCACGACGACCGGGACAATGCCACTGAATGGCTTTGTCGCCTTTTCCGGCGGGTCGTTCGTGCCGCTGGGCACGGACGCTCGTTCTTCACTGCGGGCGGTCGGTGCGCCGTTCCGGGTGAGCTGGTCGTAGGAGCACTAACCGATGGGCGAGGGGTACGCATGACCGACACCGGCCAGGTCCCGGGCGAGGGGCAGCCGGAGAGCGCAGGCATGGTGGAGCAGCCGGGCGTCCCCGCGCACGGCGCGTACACCTACCTCTCCGAGGCTCCCGCCGAGGACGAAGACCTGCTGCTGCCGGGTGCCCAGGGCGCGTGGGGCAACGAGGTGCCGCCACCCGCTCCGGAACCGGTGGTGGAAGCCGTCCACGAGCCGGGCCCGCACGAGACGGCCGGCCGTGACAGCGGCTCGGTCGACCTCAGCGGCGTCCGCCTGCCCGACCCGGGCCCGGCGTCGGTACCCCCGTCGCCCATCCTCTCGGCGCCGCACGACCCGACGGCCGCCCCGCAGCCGCCGCGCCGTCCGCTGCACCTCGGCCCGCCGATCCCGGACACCTCCGCCAGCCCGGTCCGCTCCCTCGCCGACCGCGGTCCCGCGGGAGCGCCGGTACGGCAGCCCGGACCCGCGGCGAGCGGCCCCGAATACCTCGACGCCCCGTCGCAGACGGCTCCGCAGAGCGCGGCCCCCTGGGGCGCGGCCCAGGTCGCCGCACAGGCCCCGGCTGCCGAAACGGTTGGCCCGTCCGACGCGGCCCAGGCGGCGGTGGCCCGCCTCACCGGCCAGGCAACGGCCCCGGCCGGCGACACCGGCCATGTGCAGGTCGTCCACGGCCACGACGGGGTCCAGCCGGTCCACGCGCACGACGGGGTGTACACGGCACCGGCGCCGCAGGGTGCCGAGGCCGCGCAGAGTCCCGTGCAGCCGGGCGCTCCGGTCGCCGGGGACACCCAGGCCGGTGTGGCCGGGGAGGACGGGACCTCCGCCGACGGCGGGACCGTCGCCGACGCGGCTCCTGCCGCCGAGGCGGACCCGACCGAGGCGAACCCGGCGGGCGAGGCCGTACCGGCCGCTGACGGAGGGTCCGGGCCGGCGCAGGTCGCCGACGTACCGGGCGGACCGCAGGGGGCTGAAGCGGGTGCCGGGCAGAGCGGGGCCGGCCAGGTGCCCCCGATGCCGGAGGCACCCGGGCCTCGACGCGTACGACGCCCGGCTCGTCCCGCAGCTCACGGCCTCCTCGGCGCAGGAGACGTACGGCACCGCGCAGCCACGCCACTTCCTCCAGGCCGTCCCCGGGTACGGCGTGTCGCCCGCGCTGATCGCCCTCCGGCTCGGCAAGGCGGGCGCCAGGCGCGCGGGCGTCCTGATCGACCGCGACGGCGGCATCGCGGCCTGGCAGCTCGGGCACACCACCTTCCAGTCCCTCGGCGTCGTGAGGATCCCGGCCGAGCCGCGGGTCGTACCCCGGCTGGCCGGGGATCTCGCCCCGGTGGTCGCGGAGATGCTCGCCCGCGAGCCGGACGGCTTCGTCTACACGGGCACACCGGCACGCGCGGCGGCCGTCGCCCGCGCCCTCGCCGAGCGGCGCTTCACCGGCGTCCGCGTCCTCGGCTACCCGGCCGCCGACCAGGAGTTCCTCACCGCCGCGGGCACGGCCGCCGAAGGCTGGCAGATCTTCGCGCCGTACATCGACCCGTCGGCCGCGCGCGTGCGCGGCTTCGCCACCGCGTACCGCCGGCGCTACGGCTCCGCGCCCCCGTACTGGGCGGCGGAGGCCTACGACGTGGCCCGCATGGTCATCACCCGCGTCACCGAGGCGGGCGGCCGGCCCTCCCGGACCAGGCTGTACGACCTGCTGGCGAAGGGCACCTACAAGGGGCTCGTGCGGACGTACGCGTTCGGCGAGAACCGGACGCTCAAGGGGTACGACGTCTTCCGCTACGAGGTGAGGGGCGGCCGGTACGCCTACGCGGGCGAGGCGGCTCTGTGATGCGCCCGCTCACGGCGGACGACCCCGAGGACATCGGCGGCCACCGGCTGCTGGCCCGGCTGGGCGCCGGTGGCATGGGCGTCGTCTACCTCGCCCGCGGCGCGGGCGGAACTCTGGTCGCGCTCAAGGTGATCCGCGCCGAGCACGCGGCGGACCCGGCCTTCCGCGCCCGTTTCCGGCGCGAGGTGACGGCCGTGCGCGCCCTGACCGGCCGCTGGCTCGTGCCGGTCGTGGCCGCCGACCCGGAGGCCCGCAAACCGTGGCTGGCCACGGAGTTCGTGCCCGGTCCCGCCCTCGCCGAAGCGGTCGACGGACACGGCGCCCTGCCCGTCGCCACGGTACGGACCCTGGGCCTGCGGCTGGCCGAGGCGCTGGCCGCCGTCCACGCGGCGGGGCTGGTGCACCGGGACGTGAAGCCGGGGAACGTCCTGCTCGGCCTGGACGGCCCCCGGCTGATCGACTTCGGCATCGCCCACGCCGCCGGCGCCACCGCGCTCACCGCGCCCGACGCCGTCGTGGGCACCCCCGGCTTCCTCGCGCCGGAACAGGCGCGGGCCCGCGCGGAGGAGGTCGGCCCGCCGGCCGACGTCTTCTCCCTGGGCTGCGTGCTGGCGTACGCGGCCTCGGCACGGCGTCCGTTCGGCACCGGGCACGCGGCGGGTGTCCTGTTCCGCACGGTGCACGAGGAACCGGACCTGACGGGTGTGCCCGCCGGTCTGCGGTCCGTGGTCGCGGCCTGCCTGGCCAAGGACCCCGCGCGGCGCCCGACGGCCGCCCGGCTCGGGGCCGCCCTCCAAGACCCGCGGAGCGTCCCGGCGTGGGGCGTCCGC
>NZ_JBEXKG010000326.1:0-3622 GCF_040609555.1 Streptomyces sp. NPDC004658 | reverse complement strand
GGCGGGGGGCCGCGCCCAGCCCCTGCCCGCGCACGCTCCTGTCGCCGCGTCACCCGCGCCCGGTCGCCGCCGTCCTCGTCCTTACCGGGCACCCGCACGGTGACGGCATGGCAGGGGTCCTCGAAGGGGGAGCCCGGGGGAGAGGCGGGCGCCGGAGAGTTCCGTCAGGAGCCGGGGCTGCGGGTGCCGCCGCCGCTGTGGGGGTGGCTGCCGCGGGCCGTGACGGGACCGCGTCCGGTGTCGAGGTCACCGAGCCAGTGCCGCCGTAGCCGCCCGCCGACGCGTGACGGGCCCCCCTCCGGTCACCGCCCCCGGCGCGACCGCCGGCTCACTCCTCGAACAGCGTCTCCTGTTCGCCCTCCGCCCGCTGCCGTACCCGGCGGTTGCGGGCGCCCACCACCACGGCCGTCGCCGCCGCGGTCACGCCGAGGGCGACGGGGACCATCCAGCCGCGGTCGAAGACGTGTCCGAGGGCGTGGTCGAGGGAGAGCCGGCCCGGGCCGGCGACGGCGAGGCCGGCGGCGGCCAGGCCGAGGGTCGCCGCGTGCTCGTAGCCGCCCTCCTGCGCGAAGAAGCCGTGGGGCATGTGCACGGCCGCGGCCCCCGCCATGCCGCCGGCCGCCGCGGCGCCCGCCGCCGGGGTCGCGAGGCCCAGCGCCAGCAGTGCGCCGCCGCCCGCCTCCGCCAGGCCCGCCGCCGTCGCGCTCGCCTTGCCGGGGGCGTAGCCGATGGACTCCATGTACTGGCCGGTGCCCTCCAGGCCGTGCCCGCCGAACCAGCCGAACAGCTTCTGCGCGCCGTGCGCCGCCAGTACCCCGCCGGTGCTCAGCCGAAGCAGCAGCAGGCCCAGATCACGTCGGTCGTAACAGGTCACGGTGACTCCCCAGCAGACAGGCGGACACGTCCCCTCCCGTGCTCCCACCCTGGCACCGCCGGTGCCGCACGGCCCGTCCTGGCTGCCGTTCGAGTGGCGGCACCGCCGGCGCGATGTGAGCCTGACGCCATGACGATTCAGCCAGCCAAGCTCAGCGACCCCGCGGTCCGGGCGTTCGTCCACGCCGTCAACGCCCACGACCGCGAGGGTTTCATGGCCCTGCTCACGCCCGGGGCGACCATGGCCGACGACGGCTCCGACCGGGACCTCGCCGACTGGATCGACCGGGAGATCTTCTCCTCCCGCGGCCACATGGAGGTCGACAACGAGTCCGACGGCGGCCGGACCCTGCTCGCCCGCTACCGCAACGACACGTGGGGCGAGATGCGCACCCGGTGGAGCTTCACCGTGGAGGACGACGGGCGGATCTCGCGGTTCGAGACCGGGCAGGCGTAGGACGGCCGAGGCCGGACGGGACCGGCCCCGAGAAGGCCCGAGCCTCGGAAGTCCCCCGGGGTCTTGTCTTCGCGTGCGCTCCAACTCCTAGCGTCCCACCCATGACGACACGGACGCTGGGACGCAGTGGCATCGAGGTGAGCGCCCTCGGTTTCGGGTGCTGGGCCATCGGGGGTGAGCACCAGACCGCCGACGGGCAGCCCGTCGGCTGGGGGAAGGTGGACGACGACGAGTCCGTACGGGCCGTCCGCCGGGCCCTCGACCTCGGCGTCACCTTCTTCGACACCGCGGACTCCTACGGCACCGGGCACAGCGAGGAGATCCTCGGCAAGGCCCTCGGCAAGCGGCGGGACGACGTGGTCCTCGCCACCAAGTGGGGCAACGTCTTCGACGCGGACACCCGCACCCTCACCGGCACCGACGCCACCCCGGAGTACGCCCGCCGGGCCCTCACCGCGTCGCTGCGCCGCCTCGGTACCGACCGGGTCGACCTGTACCAGCTCCACATCTCCGACGCCGACCCGGCTCGCGCCGCCGAACTGCGGGACGCGTGCGAGGAGTTCGTCGCCGAAGGTCTCGTCCGCGCCTACGGCTGGAGCACCGACGACCCGGCGCGGGCCGCCGTCTTCGCCGAGGGACCGCACTGCACGGCCGTACAGCACGCCCTCAACGTGCTGCAGGACGCGCCCGAACTCGTCGCCCTGTGCGAGCGGCTGGAGCTGGCGAGCGTCAACCGCAGCCCGCTCGCCATGGGGCTGCTCGCCGGGCGGCGCGGCGGTCCGCTGGAGGCCGGGGACATCCGGAGCCGTCCGCCGGCCTGGCTGCCGGGGTACGCGGACGACGGCTCCGGCGCCGATCCCGAGTGGCTGACCCGGATCGACGCGGTCCGCGACATCCTCACCAGCGGCGGGCGGAGCCTCGCCCAGGGCGCCCTCGCCTGGCTGTGGGCCCGCAGCCCGCGCACCGTGCCCATCCCCGGCTTCCGGACCGTCGCCCAGGCCGAGGAGAACGCCGGGGCGCTCGCGAAGGGGCCGCTCACCGCGGCGCAGCTGGCCGAGGTCGACCGCCTGCTCGGCAGGTGAGCGGCCCCGAGAACCGTACGGGAGGGGCCGGTGGGGCCGGTGCCGCGGGCATGACGGCATCACACGGCTCATCGGATTTTCATAACGCGGCAAATTCCGGGCCGTCTCGGCCCTCGGGTCGCGAAGTCCCTGCTCGACGCGGTGTACGGTCCCCGGGTGCGTGAATGTTCCCGGCTCAGCCGGCGTGCCGTCCTCGGACTGACGGCCGCCGCCCTTCCCCTGTCCACGGCCACGTCCGCCGCCGCGACGACCGTCGTCGGCGGCGAGCGGCTGGCCCGCACCGGCGTCCAGGTGCGCGGCGCCACCGGACTGCCCAGGAAGCTCACCGCCCGCTCCTGGCTGGTCGCCGACTGCGAGAGCGGCGAGGTGCTCGCCTCGTTCAACGCGCACCGGCGGCTCGCGCCCGCGTCCACGCTGAAGATGCTGTTCGCGGACACCGTGCTGAAGAAGTTCGACCGCACCGAGCGCTACAGGGTCACCGACGCCGACCTGGCCGACATCCCGGCCGGCTCCAGCCTCGTCGGCATCAAGCCCGGCATCACCTACACCGTCGAGCAGCTGTGGCAGGGGGTGTTCCTGCGCTCCGGCAACGACGCCGTGCACGTGCTGTCCCACATGAACGGCGGCATCGCCAGGACGGTCGCGGAGATGCAGGCCAAGGCCGAGGACCTCCAGGCCCTGGACACCCACGTGGTCAGTCCCGACGGCTTCGACCACAAGGGGCAGCTCTCCTCGGCGTACGACCTCACGCTCTTCGCCCGGCACGGCCTGAAGGACCCCGACTTCCGCGCCTACTGCGGCACGCGGACCGCCGACTTCCCGGCGGGCGGGAAGAAGACCTTCCAGATCCAGAACACCGACCGCCTGCTGACCGGGGCGTGGGGTCTGAAGACCTACGACGGCCTGATCGGTGTCAAGAACGGCTACACCAGTCACGCGGGCAACACCTTCACCGGCGCGGCCACCCGGGGCGGACGGACCCTGCTGGTCACCGTGATGCATCCCGACGCCGGCGGCAACGCCGTCTACGAGCACACCGCCGCGCTGCTCGACTGGGGCTTCACCCACGGGCGTTCGGCCCGGCCGGTGGGCCTGCTGGTCGAACCGCTCAGCGCGGGCGGGGCGCGCGCCACTCCGGCGCCCGAGCGGAACGCGGTGCAGGCGGCGGCCGGCGCCCCCGGCTCGGCGTCCGGCGGCGGCTCGGCCTGGC
>NZ_JBEXKG010000325.1:0-3632 GCF_040609555.1 Streptomyces sp. NPDC004658 | reverse complement strand
ATCTTTCTCTATGCCTACCGGCACAGCTATGCCCAACGGCATGCCGACGCCGGTGTCCCGGTCGACGCACCCGGGCCACCCCGGGCGAGTGGCGCCTGCTCCGGCTCTACCGGGACGGCCGGGGCAAGCCCGCCGTACGCGGCCTGCCCGGCGCCGCCACGGCCACCGCCGGCCCCGTGCGGGACACCGGTGCCGAGCCGGGCGGCACGGTCCGGTACGCGGCCCTGCCGTTGCGCGACGGCCGGGTGGACGGGCCGCCGCTGGTGTCCCGGCGGCTGCTCGTCGCGCCCGAGGTGGAACGCCCGCTACTGACGGACGGCCCGGGGCGGATCGACTGCTCCTGGCGGCGGCCGGACACCGCCGCCGACGTCACGGTCGAGCACACCGGTCCCGACGGACGCACCGCGCACCTCGCCGGCCGCGCCGACGGATTCACCGCGACCGGCCTGCCGCCCGGCGACCACGCCTTCCGGATCGTGTGCCACTACCGGACGTCCGACGGCCGTACCGCCGCCTCCCCCGGCCTCCGGGTGACCGCCACCGTGCACCCCTGGCCGCAGCCCGTGCGCACGCTGACCGCCCGGCCCGTGGCGGGCGCCGTACGGTTCGCCTGGACCGGGGCCGAGGGCGCCGAGGTCCGGCTGGTGACGTGGCCCGGCGGGGCGCCGGAGCCGGGCACCGAGCTGCGCACCGACGCGCTGCCGCCCCCGCTGGACTGGCCCGGACCGCCGGACGCCCTGTGCCCGCCGGCCGGCACGTACACCGAGGTCGCCGCCGTGGCGATACGCGGCGCCCGGGCACTCGCGGGGCCGACGGTCGGTGTGGAGGCCGTACGGCCGGTGCCCGGGCTGAGCGCCCACCGGCTCCCGGACGGGCAGGCGCGGATCGTCCTCGACTGGCCCGAGGACGTCCCGCACCTGGTGGTCGGCTGGACGCCGGTGGGGTCCCCGGGCGGCGGCGAACGCACGGTCACCGCGCACGCCTACCGGCGCGGCGGTCTGCGCCTGCCCGTCGGGCCCGGAACCGTCCGGGTGCGGGCCGCCTCGGTGCCCCGGGTGCCCGGCGCGGTGGTCGTCGTGCCCGACGCGGCCGAGGTGCTGGTCCCGGCGGACGCCTGCGTCTCCTACGAACTGCTCCGCGCCCCCCGGCGGCTGCTCGGCCGGAGCCGCCGCACGCTGCTGCGGGTCACGCTGAGCGCACCGGGCGGGCTCACCGAGGTCCCGGAGTTCGTGTGCGTCGCCCGCGGCGGCACCCTCCGGCCGCGCAACGCCTCCGACGGCACGACCGTCCTGCGGATACCCGGCCCCGAACTGGCCCGGCACGGCAGCCTCGAACGAGAACTGCCGGCCGCCCCCTGTCCGCCTCCCTACACCCTGCGCGGCTTCCTGCTCGGGGAGCACGCCGCCTCGGTCCGACTCGAAGAACCCTCTCTCACCAGCCTGGTGGTGCGCTGAGCCATGACGACCGTCATCTGCCCCTACTGCTTCACCCGCGCGTCGGCGGCCAGACTGCCGTACCGCTGTCTGATGACGCCGAACGGTGTGCGCGGCAGCGCGCCGTGCGGGCCGCAACCGGACGAGACGTGGGCCGCGTTCGTGGGTCCCGGTGTGCCCCCGGCGGCCCGGATGCGCGGCCCGGTGTTCGCCCCGGCGCGCAGGCTCGCCGGACTCGCCGGGCCAGCCGGCTCCGGCAGCAGCGTGCCCTGCCCCGACTGCGGGGTGCCGACACCGGTGCGGGTGTGCGGGTCCTGCCACAGCGATCTGCCCAGCGACTACTGCGACCAGGACAGCCGGATCATCGCCCTGGTCGGCGCCAAGGCGTCCGGCAAGAGCACGTATGTCGCCGTCCTGCGCAACGAGTTGGACCACCGGGTGGGTCAGGCGTACCACGCGTCGCTCGCGGCGATGGGACAGCACACGCAGGCGCGGGACAGAGAGATGGCCGAGGACCTGTACGAGCGGCTGCGGCTGCCCGGCGCCACCCGGCCGGCCGCGCTCGGCTTCAACGACCCGCTGCTGTACCGGCTCAGCCTGCCCAGACGCGGGGTGCTGGGCGGCTCCGGCACCCGGCACACCACGCTGGTCTTCTTCGACGCGGCCGGCGAGGACCTCGCGGACGCCGAGGCGATGGACCGCTACACCCGCTACCTCAGCGCGGCCGACGGCATCATCCTGCTGGTCGACCCGCTGCAACTCGGCTCCGTGCGCGACCGGTTGCCGGTGCACGAGGGCCCGCCGCTGCCCGTGGTGGAGACCTCGCCCCGGCAGATCGCCGCCGACCTCGCCAGCCAGCTGCGCACCCACGGCAAGGGCAAGGCGGGCGGCCGGGTGACCACCCCGATCGCCGTGGCCGTCACCAAGACGGACATGCTCAGGCCCCTGCTCGACCCGCACTCCCCCCTGCTGCACAACGCCCCGCACTCCGGCGGTGCCTACGACGCCGAGGACCGGCTCGCCGTCCACGAGGAACTCCGCGCCCTGCTGACCGACTGGGACGCGGGCGCGCTGCTGCGCCAACTGGAGCACGACTTCGCCCGGTTGTCGCTGTTCGGGCTGTCCGCGCTGGGCGCGCCGCCGCCCGCGAACGCACCGGCGGACGTGCCGAAGTCGGGGCCGCAGCCGGTGCGGGTGGAGGACCCGCTGCTGTGGCTGCTGTCGCTGCGCGGGCTGCTGCCCGTCCGCACGGCCGCGAAGGCCAGGGCCGGGAAGGAGCGCGTGCGGTGAGCCTCGCCCAGCTGCACTACACCTCGGCACCGCCCGGCCCGGACGGCTCCGGCTTCCGCTTCACCGCCGTCAGTCCCGGGGTACCGGCCACCCTGCTGCGGGAGGCCGAACAGCTCATCGGGTACGAGCCGCCGCGCGACCTGCCCGACCGGCCGGACGGCGAGCAGCTGAAGTCCTTCCCGCGCTCCCTCAGCTGCACCCAGCTGTCCGACGGCGGCCTGCTGCTGTGCCGGTCGGTCTACACCGGCGCGGACTACAGCGGGCGCTGGGGCAACTTCCACGCCCACGCCGTGCACCTGCCGTCCGGCACCCGGCTGCCGGACGGCGCGCTGCCGATCACCGCGTGGGAGTCGCCGCGCTGGGCGGACGCCACCCCGCCGGGCGGCAGGCCGGAACCGATCGACCGGTTCGAACCGTCGGGGCTGCTGCGCCGGGACGGGCTCGTGGCGTTCGCCCGGTCCCGCGCGGACCGGCTCGCCGCGTTCTTCGCCGACCTGCGCACGCTGGCCGACGGCAGCGACGCCCGGCAGATCGTGCTCGTGGAACGGGACAGCGCGGACGTGGCCCAGTGGATCGCGCTGGCCTGTACGGTCCTGCCGCGCGAGCAGGCACACCGGCTGACCTTCACGACGTACACCCGGCGGCCGCAGCAGGCCCGCCAGCAGATCGTCGGCGCGCTGCCCTCCTCGGAGCCGGTCGGGCACGACCACCGCTTCCGCGTGCACGACGGCACCGGCCGGGCCGCCGAGGGGCCCGTGACGGACCTCTGGGCCGACGTCTGCGCGCGGATCTGGGCGGCCGGGCGGCCGGAGCTGTTCCGCGACCCCGCCCGCGGTCTCGGGGACGCCGCCGGCGGGGTCGGTCCCCTCGCCGTGACCGCGCTCGCCGAGGGCATCGCGCTGCCCGCCG
>NZ_JBEXKG010000324.1:0-3639 GCF_040609555.1 Streptomyces sp. NPDC004658 | reverse complement strand
GTGATCGTCGCCGTACCCGCCCCGGCCGCCGCCGGGCTGCTGCGCGCCGAGTCCCCGGGCGCCGCCGCCGAGCTGGCCGCCGTCGAGTACGCCTCGATGGCCCTGATCACCCTCGCCTACCGGCGCGCGGACCTGAGCCTGCCCGAGGGCAGCGGCTTCCTGGTGCCGCCCGTCGACGGCCGCACCATCAAGGCGTCCACCTTCGCCTCCCAGAAGTGGGGCTGGATCGCCGAGGACGACCCGGACGTGGTCGTCCTGCGCACCTCCGTGGGCCGCTACGGCGAGACGGAGATCCTCGGCCGGGACGACGCCGATCTGGTGGAGGTCTCCCGGCACGACCTGCGGGAGGCCACCGGACTGGCGGCCGTACCCCTGCGGACCCGGGTCACCCGCTGGACCGACGGGCTGCCGCAGTACCCGGTCGGGCACCACGCGCGCGTGGCCCGCGTCCGCGAGCAGATCGCCAAGCTTCCGGGGCTCGCGGTGTGCGGCGCCCCGTACGACGGCGTCGGCATCCCGGCCTGCATCGCGAGCGCGTACGCGGCGGTGGACCAGCTCGGCGGCGACTCCACCGGCGTCCGGGAGCTGACGGCCAACCCGGTGCAGAGCCTGCACGGCGGAGCGGGAGAATAGGGACCATGAGTGACGACGCCCCCACCACCGAGTCCGGCAGGATCCCGAACAAGGGCAAGCTGGCCAAGGACCTCAACGAGGTCATCCGCTACACCCTCTGGTCCGTCTTCAAGCTGAAGGACGTCCTCCCGGAGGACCGCGCGGGATACGCCGACGAGGTCCAGGAGCTGTTCGACCAGCTCGCCGCCAAGGACGTGACGGTCCGCGGCACCTACGACGTCTCCGGCCTGCGTGCCGACGCCGACCTCATGATCTGGTGGCACGCCGAGACCAGCGACCAGCTCCAGGAGGCGTACAACCTCTTCCGCCGCACGAAGCTGGGCCGCGCGCTGGAGCCGGTGTGGTCGAACATGGCGCTGCACCGCCCCGCCGAGTTCAACCGCTCGCACATCCCGGCGTTCCTCGCCGACGAGACGCCCCGCAACTACGTGAGCGTCTACCCGTTCGTGCGCTCCTACGACTGGTACCTGCTGCCCGACGAGGACCGCCGCCGGATGCTCGCCGACCACGGCAAGATGGCCCGCGGCTACCCGGACGTGCGCGCCAACACGGTCGCCTCGTTCTCGCTCGGGGACTACGAGTGGATCCTGGCGTTCGAGGCCGACGAGCTGTACCGCATCGTCGACCTCATGCGCCACCTGCGCGGCTCGGAGGCCCGCATGCACGTCCGCGAGGAGGTCCCGTTCTTCACGGGCCGCCGCAAGAGCGTCGCGGACCTGGTGGCGGGCCTGGCCTGAGGCGCCCCCGGAGGGTGGTCGCGCCTCAGCGGCGGTCGCCCTTCCCCTTGAGGGCATCCCGCTGGGCCCTCTTGTCGGCCGCATCGCCGGAGGCAACGGGTTCCGGGCGCGGCGCGCACGACGCGTGCCGCGCCGGGACGCGGCCCTCCAGCAGATAGGCCTCCAGGTAGCCGTTGACGCACCGGTTGGGCCCGCCGGCGACGCCGTGCGTGCCCGCGTCCCGCTCGGTCACCAGCACCGAGCCGGCCAGCCGCCGGTTCATCTCCAGCGCACCCTGGTACGGCGCGGCGGCGTCCCGCTCGGCCGCCAGGATCAGCACCGGCGGCAGCTCGCCGATCCCGGTCCGCACGTCCAGCGGCTGCTGCCGGGGCGCCGGCCAGTAGGCGCACGGCAGGTTCATCCACGCGTTGTCCCAGGTCTCGAAGGGCGCCACCCGGGCGAGCCGGGTGTTGTCCCGGTCCCACACCGCCCAGTCCGTCGGCCAGGGCGCGTCGTTGCACTCCACGGCCGTGTACACCGCGCTGCCGTTCTCCGCCTCGGCGGCGCTCTCCCGGCTCGGCGTGGCCAGCCGGACCAGCGGCCCGGGGTCGCCGTGCAGATACGCCGAGAGCGCCGCCGCCCGGCTCGGCCAGAAGTCGTCGTAGTACCCGGCCGTCAGGAAGACGTTCTGCAACTGGCCGGGCCCCACCGTGCCGCCCGCCGCCTTCCCGGCCAGCCGTTCGCGCGCGGTGTCGTAGCTGCGCTGCACCCGCGCGGGCGTGGCACCGAGCCGGTACACGTCGTCGTGCTCGGCGATCCAGTCACGGAAGTCGGCCCAGCGCTCCTCGAACGCCGCCGACTGCTCCAGGTTGCTGCGGTACCAGATCTTCTGCGGGTCCGGGTTCACCGCCGAGTCCAGCACCATGCGCCGCACGTGGGAGGGGAACATGGCCGCGTACAGAGCGCCGAAGTAGGTGCCGTACGACGCTCCCATGAAGGTCAGCCGGTCCTCGCCCAGCGCGGCCCGCAGGACGTCCAGGTCGCGGGCGTTGTTGAGCGAGTTGTAGAACCGCAGCCCGCTCCCGGACCGCTGGGCGCAGCCGCGCGCGTACGCCCGCGCCTGCGCCACGCGCTGCCGTTTGTACGCCTCCGACGGATGCGTCGGTGCCGCGGTGGGCGCCTTGAAGAAGCGCTTCGGGTCCTCGCAGGACAGCGGTGCCGACCGGCCCACTCCGCGCGGTGCGTAGCCGACGAGGTCGTAGGCGGCGGCGATCCGCTGCCACGCCGGGAGGGTGCCGACCAGCGGGAAGTACATGCCGGAGGCTCCGGGGCCGCCCGGGTTGAAGACCAGGGCGCCCTGCCGGGGGACCCGGCGCTTGCTGTTGTGCGGGTCCTTGTGGGTGGCCTGGGCGCGGCTGACGGTCAGCCGGATCCGCTTGCCGTTCGGATGGGCGTAGTCCAGCGGGACGCTCACCGTGCCGCACCGCACGCCGGCCGGTGCCTCCGGGACGTCGGCGGCGGAGCACGGGCCGAAGTCGATCCCGGCCGCCCGGGCGCGGGCCACGGCCACCGCGGTGCCGCGCAGCTCGGCCGCGCCGGGGGTGCCCGGGGTGCCGGGCGTACCGGGTGCGCCGCCCGCCGGGGCCGCGGCCAGGGTGGTCAGGAGCAAGGAACCGGCGGCCGAGTAGAGGGCGGCAGCTTTCATCGCGTATCCCTTCCGTGCGCGGCGGCGATGGCACGGCTGCCACGGCCCGGCGACGACAGAAGGGATATTTCGGTCGGCCGTGAGGGAAGGCAAGCACCACTGGGCCGGTGTCGGGCCCAATGCCCCCTGTGCGCCCCCGGAAGCCGCCCCGGTGCCGCCCGCGCTCCGCCGGACTCCGCCCGGCGGCCCTCACTCCCGCCAGGGCTGGTCGCGGTGGGCGAAGGCCGCGCGCAGCTCCGGTTCGCCTATCGCGCGGATGCCGCGTACGGCGACGGAGGTGAGGAACGACCGCTCGTCGCCGGCCGGCTTCCCGGCCAGTGCGCTCAGCAGCCGCTGTCCGGCCGGGGACGCCCAGCGCGAGTAGGGGTGCGCCTCGAACCGGGCGATGGCCAGACAGCTCAGCGCCAGGGTGAGGGGCAGGGCGAACCACAGGCCCACCAGCAGGCGGGGGGTCCCCGTCTGGATGGGCAGCAGCAGCGCGGTCGCGCCCAGGGCCGCCACGGCGAGCACGGAGGCCCGCACCTGGCGGACGGCGGCCCCCACGGTCGTGCCCGTGCCCTCGGGCACCGCGAGACCCGCGCGGAC
>NZ_JBEXKG010000323.1:0-3720 GCF_040609555.1 Streptomyces sp. NPDC004658 | reverse complement strand
GGCGGGCCACGGCCGCGCCGATGCCCGAGGAGGCGCCCGTCACCAGGGCGGCACCGCCCTGGCCGGGGTGCGGGGCGGCGACCGCTGTCGCCGCCGGGGCCGGGAGCGGCCGGGTCTCGTTCGACGGTCCTGCGGGGGACGGGGCATGGGACATGGTGACGACCTCACTGCGACGGCGTTGCACGGGCTCGCGAACTCCGGGGCCGAACCTTCGCGGTGTATCCAGGGCGCCACACACTGAAACACCGCGCACGGCGGAGTGGCCCGCCGTAAGGAAACGTTGCCGTTTCGCTCGCGGTGACCTAGGCTCTAGCTGTACGAAACAGTTTCGTTTACGAGCTGTTCGCCTTCTCGTACCTGTCTGCCGTCCCGTACCCGAACGACTTCCCTGGAGTGGTTCCGCATGCCCGAGAAGACCCTGGCCGAGAGCTCCCGCGCGGGAGCGGCGGCGCCGGAGCGCGGTGAGGCCTCGCCCAAGCGGTGGTGGATCCTCGCGGTCATCGCGACGGCCCAGCTGATGGTCGTGCTCGACGCCACGATCGTGAACATCGCCCTGCCGTCCGCCCAGACCGACCTCGGCTTCTCCGACGGCAACCGGCAGTGGATCGTCACCGCCTACGCGCTGGCCTTCGCCTCCCTGCTGCTGCTCGGCGGCCGGATCGCCGACATGTTCGGCCGCAAGACCGCCTTCCTCGTCGGCGTCGTCGGCTTCGCCGCGGTCTCCGCGCTCGGCGGCGCCGCCAACGGCTTCACCATGCTGGTCGTCGCCCGCGCCCTTCAGGGCGTCTTCGGCGCGCTGCTCGCACCCGCCGCGCTGTCGCTGCTCAACACCACGTTCACCGACGCCCGGGAGCGGGCGCGCGCGTTCAGCGTGTACGGCGCCATCGCCGGCGCGGGCGGTGCGTTCGGGCTGCTGCTCGGCGGTGTGCTGACCGACGCGCTGGACTGGCGCTGGACGCTGTACGTGAACGTGGCCATCGCGGTCGTCGCCTTCGCGGGCGGCTGGCTGCTGCTGGGCAACCACCGCGACGCTGCGGACGCCAAACTCGACGTCCCGGGCACGGTCCTGGTCGCCGCCGGCCTGTTCTCCCTGGTCTACGGCTTCTCCAACGCCGAGACCCACGACTGGGGCTCCCCGCTCACCTGGGGCTTCCTGATCGCGGGCGGCGTGCTGCTGGCCGCCTTCGCCTGGTGGCAGACCCGGACCGCGCACCCGCTGCTGCCCCTGCGCATCCTGCTCGACCGCGACCGCGCGGCCTCCTTCCTCGCGGTGCTGATCGCCGCCGGCGGCATGTTCGGCGTGTTCCTCTTCCTGACCTACTACCTCCAGCTCAACCTCGGCTTCAGCCCCACGAAGACCGGTGTGGCGTTCCTGCCGATGGTCGGCGCCCTGATGGTGACCGCCCAGCTGGGCACCACGCTCCTGCTGCCCCGGACCGGCCCGAAGGTGGTCATACCGCTGGGCTTCGCGGTCGCCACGGCCGGCATGGCCTGGCTGACCGGCATCGGCCTCGGCTCCCACTACCTCGGCGCGGTGCTCCCGCAGCTGATCGTGATCGGCGTGGGCCTCGGCCTCGTCATGCCGACGGCCATGCAGCTGGCCACCGGCGGGGTCGCGGCCGAGGACGCCGGCGTGGCCTCCGCGACCGTCAACGCCATGCAGCAGGTGGGCGGCTCGATCGGCACGGCCCTGCTGAACACCCTCGCCGCGAGCGCGGCCACCGACTACCTGGCCGGCCGGGACGCCACCAGCGAGCTGGTGCGGGCCCAGGCCACGATCGAGAGCTACACCACCGCCTTCTGGTGGTCGGCGGTCCTGTTCGGCGCCGGCGCGGTCATCGCCTTCCTCTGCTACCGGCGCGGGGTGCCGCGGCAGAACGCGGGCGCCGCACCCGTCGTCCACATGTGACAGCCGCCGCAGCCCGGGCGCGGGGCCGCCGTCTGCAGGGAGACGGCGGCCCCGCGCTGTGTCCGGGAGACGCTTGGGACGGCGCCGTCGGGTAACTCGCAGGGGAGATCACCTCGCCGACGGAAGGAGACGTCATGCCAGGCGGGAACGGCCACGACGACCACGAGGACCGGCCGGAGACGGCCCTGGAGGAGGTGCTCCGGGAGGTCGAGGAGGCCGAGAAGCGCGACGAGGACCGGTCCGCCTCCGGTGAGGCCGGGGACACGATCACCCCGAGTCCCACGGCGCAGGAGCAGGCGAACGGCGACTGAGGCCGGGCCGAGCGGCGCGACGGGCGGGGCCACGGCCCGTCCGCCCTCCGTCCGGTGACCTCCGCACGGGCACGGCCGCTCACCACTGCTTCGCCTCGGGGCGGGTACCCGTGCCCCATGAACCACCCTGTGCGAGGACCCCTGCTGCCCCCGCCCCGAGGCCCCCTCTCCGCGGCGGTCACCGCGTACCTGCGGGGCGCGGGACCGCTTCCCGACCCCGCGGACGCCGACTCCGCCGACCCGTACGGCGACGACCTCCAGCTCGCCCTCTACCTCTGCTACGAGCTGCACTACCGTGGCTTCGCCGGTGTGGCGCCGCAGACCGAGTGGGACCCGGAGCTGCTGCGCGTCCGCGCCGCGCTGGAGCACCGCTTCGGCGCCGCGCTGCGCGCCGACACCCCGGTCCACGAGAGCCTGGACGACGCGCTGGCCGCCCTGCTGGTCGAGCCGGCCGAGGGCACGGGCGTCACCCACTTCCTGTGTGCCGAGGGCGAGCTGTGGCAGCTGCGCGAGTACGCGGCGCTGCGCTCGCTGTACCACCTGAAGGAGGCCGACCCGCACGCCTGGGTGCTGCCGCGGCTGTGGGGCCGGGCCAAGGCGGCCATGGCCGCGGTCGAGTACGACGAGTTCGGCGGCGGCCGGGCCGAGCGGGTGCACGCGCGCCTGTTCGCCGACCTGATGACGGACCTGGACCTGGACACCACGTACGGCCGCCACCTGGACGCGGCCCCGGCCGAGATGCTGGCCGTCGTCAACCTGATGTCCCTGTTCGGCCTGCACCGCGACCTGCGCGGCGCGCTGGTGGGCCACTTCGCCGAGGTGGAGATCACCTCCTCGCCCGGCTCCCGCCGGCTGGCCGAGGCGATGCGCCGCACCGGAGCCGGCCCGGCCGCGGAGTTCTTCTACGACGAGCACGTGGAGGCCGACGCGGTGCACGAGCAGGTCGTCCGGCACGAGGTGATCGGCGGACTGCTCGCCGAGGAACCGGAGCTGGCGCCGGACATCGCCTTCGGGATCGACGCGACCGAGTACCTGGAGGACCGGCTGGCGCGGCGGCTGCTCGCACACTGGCGCGCGGGACGGTCGGCCCTGCGGACGCCCCTGGACTCCCCCGTTCCCACAGCCGCGCGCTCACCCCTGGGAACACCCCGGGAACAGGAGGTCTCCCATACATCCTGACTCCCGGGGTACCCGCGCCGTGTGATCGCTTTGGTGCTTCCGGGTGTGTACGCCCCGCAGGACGACACGGAGCTGCTGGCCGAGGCCCTCCGCGAGGAGGCGCCCTCCCCCGGTGCGCGAGTGCTGGACGTCGGGACGGGAAGCGGTGCGCTGGCCCTGGAGGCGGCCCGGCGGGGCGCCGCGGTGACCGCGGTGGACGTGTCCCGGCGGGCGGTGTGGACGGCCCGGCTCAACGCGTGGCTGCGGCGGCTGCCGGTCCGCATCCGGCGCGGCAACCTCTTCGCGCCGGTGCGCGGCCGGACGTACGACCTCATCCTGGCG
>NZ_JBEXKG010000322.1:0-3731 GCF_040609555.1 Streptomyces sp. NPDC004658 | reverse complement strand
CCGGCGGGGGAGCGGGCCGCCGTGATCCGCGCGGGCGGGCTCGTCCAGGGCGGGCCCGTCGGCCGGCGCCTTCTCGTGGGCGGTGTCCGGCGCCGGCGCGCCCCGCGCGGGTACCGGGCCGGACACCCCGGCCACCGGCGCGGGGGCCGCGGTCGGCGGAGCCTGCGCCGCCGCGCCCGGTGCGAGCAGCAGCGAGGCCGGCAGCGTCACCTCGGCCGTCACACCGCCGCCCGGGGTGCGGGTCAGCTCGACCCCGATCTCCCAGCGGCGGGCCAGCGCGCCCACCACGAACAGGCCCAGCACCTTCGTCGGCACCAGGTCCAGCCGTTCCCGGCGGATCAGCCGGGCGTTCTCCTCGGCGAGCCGCTCGGCGCTCATGCCGAGGCCGTGGTCGGTGACCACCACGTGCGTGCCCTCGGCGCCGGAGCGGACCGTGACCTCGACCGGGCTGCCCTCGGGCGAGAACGACACCGCGTTCTCCAGGAGTTCGGCCACCATCAGCGTGAGGTCACCGATGACGTCCGGCTCCACCAGGGCGTCCGACGCGGCGTACAGCCGTACCCGCTGATAACCCTCGATCTGCCCGAGCGCGGCCCGTACGACGGTGGACAGCGTCGTCGGGCCCGCGTCCAGGACCGTCTCCCGGATGCCGGCCAGCAGCATGAGGCTGTCGGCGTTGCGGCGCAGTCGTACGGCGATGTGGTCGATGGAGTACAGCCGTTCCAGCAGCGCCGGGTCGGTCTCGCCCCGCTCCACCGCGTCGATCAGGGCGAGCTGCCGGGTGGTCAGGTTGCTGACGCGGCGGCCCACGTTGCCGAACATCTCCGCGGTGTTGCGCCGGCTGAGCACCTGGCGTTCCAGCAGCGCGGCGGCGGTGGTCTGCACCCGGTTGAACGCCTCCGCCAGGTCGCCGATCTCGTCGCGGGCCGTGACCGGCATGTCCCGCAGCCGGGGCGGCCCGTCGTCCTCGGCGTCGTCGTCGGCCACCCGGGCCAGTTCCCGCCCGGCGACCTCGGCGACCTCCCGCGCGGCCCCGGTGAGCGCCTGCACGGGCCGGACCACCGAGCGGCGCACCAGCACCGCGAAGGCGATCCACAGCGCGAAGGCGATCAGCGCGCCGCTCAGCAGCAGGCCGGCCCGCCACCGGGCGCCGTCGGCGGCACCGTCGGCCCGGTCGGCGATCTGGCCGATCAACGCGGTGGTGATCTTCAGCCGGGCGGCGGCCTGTTCGGGGTAGGCGGGGTAGTCGGTCAGCGCGTCCTGCACCGCCCGCCGCACCCGTTCCTGGTCGTTCGACTCCAACCGGCCGATGCCGACCTGGAGTTCTGCGTACGCCTCGGCGATCTCCTGCTGGGCCTGCGTGTGTTCGATGCCGGAGAACCGCTCGGCCTGCGCCTCGGTCGCGAACCGGGAGAAGCGGGCGGCCTGGTGGGTGTACAGCTCGTACGCGCCGACCGCGCTGGTGAACTCGATCTGCGCGTTCGTGTCGCCCGTGGTGGCGGCGAACACGTTGGTCTCGAAGGCGCCGTGGGCGGCGTCCGCGCGCAGCAGGGAGTCGAGCAGGCTGCCGGTGAAGGTATCGGCGAGGTCCGCGTCCCGGTCGAGACCGAGGCCGTCGATCAGGCTCTGGGCGGTGCCGGCGTAGGCCGGGTCGATGTTGTCCGCGGGCAGGTACGACTGCTCCACCGAGGTGCGCAGGCTGGTCAGGCCCTCGACCCCGCGCAGGGCCTGGGCCTCGCTCTCCGGCAGCCGGTCCCCGAAGGCCGCGCGCACCGCGTCCACTTGGGAGTCGACCGCGCGCTGCGCCGCCCGGTAGGCGGAGGTCGACGGCTTCGCGTCCCCGGACTCGTAGCGCGTCGACAGCAGGATCGCCTGCTGGTGCTCGGCCTCCACCCGGTCCACCAGCCGCGCCACCTGTGCGCTGTCGCGCACCAGCCGGGCCGCCGAGGCCGCGCTGGACGACTGCCGCACCAGGTCCGTGAAGAGGAACGCCAGCAGGACCGCGATGACCGCGAGGGGGATGCCGACGAGCAGATTGAGCTTGCGCCGGAAGGGCCAGCGGTCGGCGAATCCCCGTGCTCCGCCCCGGGTGGGGGCGTGCCGGGCGGGCGCGTCCACCTGGTTCGTGGACACCGGGCCTCCTTCATGGGTGTCTTGTCCGGGGGAGCCGTCACTCCCGGACCTGGGGACTGCGCCGCCCCCGGAACGCCTGCGTCACGACACCGAAGCGGGCCCCGCGCACCGCTGTGGTCGATACAACTCGGGTGAGACTACAGCCCTCTTGAGGTGTCGATCAGCTCACCTTTCATCAAGAATCCGTTACAAAGAGACTGCTCTGTGTGCACGAGTGACCGCAGATCGAGGCCAATCGGTGATCTGATGCCCTTGACTGACCGAGAACCGGCTGGATTGGATCAGCGCGTGACTTCCACGACCCACATCAGCAGGTCCATCCGGAGGAACCGAGGCGCGGCGGCGGTCGCCCTCGCGGCGGCGACGGCTCTGCTGGCGGGCTGTTCCTCCAACGACGGCAAGGCCGACAACCCCCTGTCGGACGACAGCAAGGCCAGCGGCGACACCGTTGTCGTCGGATCCAACAACTTCCCCGAGAGCACCCTGCTCGCCGACATCTACGGCGAGGCGCTCAAGGCCAAGGGCATCAAGGTCACGTACAGGCCGAACATCGGCAGCCGCGAGACCACCTACGGGCTGATCAAGAACGGTTCCATCTCGGTCCTGCCCGAGTACAACGGCGCGCTGCTGGCCTACCTCGACCCGAAGGCCGCCCCCAAGACCCTCGCGGAGACCACGGACGCCATCAACGCCAAGCTGGACTCCAAGCTCACGCTGCTGAACCCGGCGTCGGCGCAGGACAAGGACTCCATCACGGTCAACGCGGCCACCGCGAAGAAGTACGGCCTCACCGAGAAGTCCTCCATCGCCGACCTGAAGGACATCGCGAAGGACCTGGTCATCGGCGCCTCGCCGGAGTTCCAGACCCGGCAGCAGGGCCTGGTGGGCCTGAAGTCCGTCTACGGGCTCCAGTTCAAGTCCTTCAAGGCGCTGGACGCGGGCGGCCCGCTCACACTGGCGGCGCTGAAGAAGGACGCCGTGCAGGCCGCGGACATCTTCACCACGGACCCGAACATCTCCAAGGAGAAGTTCGTCGTCCTCCAGGACCCGAAGAACCTGTTCGGCTTCGAGAACGTCCAGCCGCTCACCTACAAGGGCGCGCTGTCCAAGGAGGGCGTCGACGCGCTCAACGCCGTCTCCGCCAAGCTCGACACCGCGACCCTGCTGGACCTGGACACCCAGGTGCAGGCCCAGAACAAGGACCCGCTGGACGTCGCGAAGGCGTGGCTGAAGTCGGCGGGGCTGGGCTAAACGCCGGCCGGTCCGCACGGGCCGGCCGAGCCGGAGCGGCCAGGGTGACCGGATCGGCTCGACCGGCCACAGCGGCCAGCGCGATCAGAACGACCAGCGCGACGAGAACGACCAGCGCGACCAGCGCGACCAGAACGACCAGAACGACCAGGAACTGTCAGGAACGACCGTGGACGTGCCGACGCGGGTGCCCCCGCAGCCAGGGGACACCCGCGTCCCGCTCGACGGCGGCGGCCTCACCCTCCCCGCTCTGATCCGGCTCGCCGACCGTACGGCCGTACCCGCCGTCGACCCCGGCGCCCTGGAGCGGGTGCGCCGCGCGAGGGAGACGGCCGACCGGATCGCCG
>NZ_JBEXKG010000321.1:0-3771 GCF_040609555.1 Streptomyces sp. NPDC004658 | reverse complement strand
CCGCCGTCCGCCCCGGCCGCCACGCCGACGTCGGCCCCGTTCGCCGGGGGGACGCGTACGGACGCTGAGGGCGGCCCTCCGCGGGGCGGCGCGCAGTCGGGCCGAACGGTGCTCCTCGGCGTCGCCGTGCCGTGATCGTGTACGTTTCCGCAGGTCAGCGGGTAAGCGTTGGACCCACCCGCCCAGTGTGAGGCGGACCACATCCCCAGCTCTTCCGTCCCGAACCGCTAGAAGCGTAGGTTCCGTTTACCCCGCGACGGCGCCTTCACAGGCGCTGGTCCGCCACTCCCGGGGCGGCGGACCAGCGGGGGCCAAATCTCGCCGAGCGGCAGTGGGCGGTGTTCAGCCCGCGCCGCCGGGCGTGAACGTGACGGGCAGCCGCGCCGGGCCGCGCAGGCCGCCGGGGCGCCAGGTCAGCTCCGTCGGCGGCACGGCCAGGGCCAGGTCCGGCAGGCGGCGCAGGACCGTGCCGACGGCGATCTCGCCCTCCAGTCGGGCCAGCGGCGCGCCCAGGCAGTAGTGGATGCCGTGCCCGAAGGCCAGGTGGCCGTTGTCCCTCCGGGTGATGTCCAGCCGGTCGGGCTCCGGGAACCGTGCCGGGTCGCGGTCGGCGATCGCGGACGCGACGAGCACGGTCGCGCCGCGCGGGACGGTCACGCCGGCGATCTCGACGTCCTCCCGTGCGAAACGGGCGATGCCCGGGCTGACCGGGCCGTCGTAGCGCAGGAACTCCTCGATCGCGTCGGGCAGCAGTTCCGGACGATCCCGCAGGAGGGCCAGCTGGTCCGGGTGGGTGAGCAGCGCGGCGACACCGCCGGCGATGAGGTTGACCGTCGTGATGTATCCGGCCACCAGCAGCAGGAAGCTCATGGCGATCAACTCGTCCCGGCTCAGTCGCTGGTCCTGGTCGTGGGCGTCGATGAGCGCGCTGAGAAGATCGTCCCCCGGCCGGGCCCGCTTGGCTTCCAGGTGCTTGGTGACGTAGGCGCGCATCTGGCGCCACGCCTCGTCGACGACGACCGGGTCGGGCATCTCCTCCCCTCGCACGAGCATGGCGTCGGTCCACCGCTGGAAGTCGTACCGGTCGTCCACCGGCACCCCGAGCAGCTCACTGATGACGGTGACCGGCAGGGGCAGCGCGACATCCGCCACGAGGTCGGCGCGGCCGGTGGGGACGACCGCGTCGAGGAGCCGGTCGGTGATCTCCTGGATCCGGGGCCGCAGCCCGGCGACCCGGCGCGCCGTGAACGCCTTCGACACCAGGCGGCGCAGCCGGGTGTGGTCGGGCGGGTCGCAGCGCAGCATGGTGCTCATCATCGACTCCCGCTCGAACTCGGGGAGCTGTTCGACGAGGCGGGGATCCGAGGCGTCACGGACATCGCTGCTCAGTCGCGGGTCGGACAGGGCGGCGAGTGCGTCCTCGTGGCGGGTGACCAGCCAGGCGTCGAGGCCGCCGGCGATGATCGCGCGGCGGACGGGGCCGTCTTCGCGAAGTCGTCGGTAGAGAGGGAAGGGATCCGCCACGAAGGCCGGGTCGGCGTAGGGGAGAAGGACTGGCTGCTGGCTCATCGTGCCTCCCGGAACAGGCGGCGACCATAGGTACTGGTTTGTCGCCGTCCAAGCTCTATACCCCGATTCGCGGGGGTGTGAGCGGAAGCGGCCGTCGACACCCGCACGCCGGGCGGTCGGCTCGCCGGCACCGGACCTAGGCGTCACGCCCGCGGCGCCGGCTCCCGCACCGGACCGAGTGCCTCCCACTCCGGGTCCGGCAGGCCGAGGAGTCGTTCGATGCGGGACGGGGCGGGCAGGGGGCCGTGGTCCCCTGTCACCCTCAGCGCCGACACCGCCGTGATGTGTCCCAGTCCGAGCGCCTGCGTCGTCGTGAGGCCTCGCAGCAGGCCCGCGAGGAAGCCCGCGGCGAAGGCGTCGCCGGCGCCCACGGGTTCGACCACGGTCGTCCGTGGCGCCGGCACGGTGTACACACCGTGGCCGGTGACGGCGGTGGCGGCGCGGGCGCCGTCCTTGACGACCAGGATGCGGGGGTGCGGCAGCAGGTGCCGTACGCCGGTGACGGTCAGGTCCTCGCCCCACAGGCCCTGCGCCTCGTCGAGGCCGACGAAGACGATGTCCGCCCGGTCGGCCAGCCGGCGCAGCACGGTGGCCGCGGAGCCGTCGGGCCACAGGGCGGGGCGGTGGTCGACGTCGAAGCCGACCGCGTGGGTGCGCGCGTCCGCCGGAGTGGCCAGGGTCTTGGTGACCAGGTCCCGGCAGGAGGGTGACAGGGCCGGGGTGATGCCGGTGAAGTGCAGCAGGGACGCCGAACGCACGGGTTCTTCGTCCAGCAGGTCCGGGCCGAGCGCGGACGCAGCCGAACCGGTCCGGTAGTAGTGCACGCGCGTACCGGTGGACGGGTCCGGGCTCTTCACCAGCAGACCCGTGGGGCGCCGGGTGTCGGTGCGTACGTGCGTGACGTCCACTCCCGCGGCGGACACCGTGGCGCGGACCCGCCGGCCCAACGGGTCGTCCCCGAGCGCCGACAGCCAGGCGACCGGGATGCCGTGGCCGGCCAGGTACATGGCCGCGTTCGACTCCGCGCCCGCGACCGACAGGCTCAACCGCCCCGCCCGCTCCAGTGGTCGCGGCGGATCGGGTACCAAGGCCGCCATCGTCTCGCCGACGCACACCACGGGTTCGGCGGCCGGGCGCTACGGCCGCCTCGCCGGGGTGTCCGTCCCCATCCCTGTCACGCGGTCCCCCTCCCGGTCGCTTCGTCCGGGGCCACCGCCGACGGCGTGGGGACGACGGAGGCGGTCGGCCGGTAGGGGGCGGCCGGGCTGCCCGGCACCTCGACCCGGACGCCGAACACGGCGCCGTCGTACGGCCCGGGGTGGTGCAGGCCCAGCCGAGCGGTGGTGACGTGCAGGACGCCGCCTTCCAGGCACACGCCCGCCGGCCGCCTCGCGGGCAGGCGCAGGGTGCGGTCCGGCGTGCCGTCGGGAAGGTGACGGCGTACCTTTGCGCTGCCCCGGACGGCGATCCACACGGCGCACTCCGCGTCGACCGCCATCCCGTCGGGGCTGCCGTCGTCCACGGTGACGAAGACCTCGGGGGCGCCGAGCCGGGCGGTCGCGGGGGCGACCGGATAACGGCGGACGACGCCCCAGCCGCTGTCGGCCAGGTACATCGAGCGGCCGTCCGGGGTGAACACGGGGCCGTCGGGCACCGTGACGCCGTCCAGGACACGCTCGACCGTGCCGTCGCGGTCGACGCGGTAGAGGGCCCCGGCGGCCTCGTCGGCGTCGTAGCCCATGCTGCCGGCCCAGAACCGGCCGGAGGGGTCGGCCACGGCGTCGTTCATGCGCCTCGGCGGTGCGGCGCCGTCCTCCGGGCGGGCCGGCCAGTCGCTGGTGCCGTCGGGGTGCAGGAGGCAGATGCCGGTACCCGCGGCGGCGATCCAGGTGTCCGGGCGACCGGCCACCGGGGCGACGGCCCCCAGCGGAACGGGGAGGCGCGCGACGGTCCGCAGCGGGGCGGTGGGATCGCCGGGGGCCGCGAGGAGGCGACCGGCGAGGAGGTCCACGAGGACGATCCCGGTGCCGGTCCAGCGGATGCCCTCACCGAGTTCGAGGCGGTCGGGGCGGGTGGGGCGCAGTTCGGCGGTCATGGCGCCATCTCGCGTACGACGGCGCGGAAGGCGCGGGCGCGGCCCCTGAGCGCGTCGAGGCTGCCGCCGTCGGCGGCGTCGCCGACGAGCAGGGAACCGACGCCGAC
>NZ_JBEXKG010000320.1:0-3823 GCF_040609555.1 Streptomyces sp. NPDC004658 | reverse complement strand
GCCGACGGTCACGTGCACCCCCAGGATGAGCCGGTACTGCCAGTCCGGGTTCGACGGCCCGGCGTAGAGGCCTCGAAGCGGTGCAGGCTGCCGAGGGCGCGCAGGAAGGTGTCCTGGGCGAGGTCGTCGACGGCCTGGGGATCGGCGCAGAGGTGGGCGACGTACCGCTGGACGTCGCGGCGCAGGGCGCGGACGAAGTGCTCGGCCGCGTCGGCGTCACCGCGACGGGCGGCCAGCGCCCACGCGGTCGTCGATTCGTCGGCTGCCGTCCGGTCGTACGGGGTTCGTGCCGTGGGCAGGACAGGAGTGATCACCTGGTGTCCCTCTCGGGTCGACCGTGACCGGGCCGGGGCACGCCTAAGGGCGGCCGGTCCGGTGGGGAAAGACGGCCCTACGACACCCGCACGGGCGGCGGGCTGCGGCGCCCCGGCACGGGCGTGCCAGGGTGGGACGGCACTCGCGAAGAGCGTGAGCGGCTACGGCGTTGCCGCGTGACGTGGCGGCTGCCGCGCTGCGGCGCGTGCGCGGGCGTACGGCCGTGGACCGAGGCGCTCGGGGGCGGCCTCGGTGTACCGGCTGTCGTCAGACGACAGCGGTCCCCGTGGGCGGCCCCCGCGAGGTGATCGCGTGGATGAGCAGGGTGAGGCCCGGTGCCCGGTCCGAGCGGGGCCGGCGCGGACGCGGGCCGGGGCCGTCGGCGGGAACGGGCAGGGCGAGCAGGAGGAGCAGCGGTGCGGCCAGCCGTCCGGCCACGGCCCGCACGATGCGGAAGGCGGCCCGCTCGCCATACGCCAGCCACAGTCCGGTGAGGAGCGCGGCGAGCAGGTGCGCGGCGAGCATTCCGGACGCCGGCCGGCCGGCCCCGCCCACGGAGTGCGCCATGTGCCCCATGTCCATGGCGTCCGTCGGCAGGGAGCCCATGGGCATGGGCATGAAAGTCCGCCGCGCCGGCGGGGCCGTGGTGCCGGGGGGAGCGGTCCGGGCGAGGGAGAACGCCGAGTGCAGTGCCGCCTGGGCGGCGACGACGAGCGGAACGACCAGCGCGGGGCCGCGCTCGCGGCCGGTCAGGCACCAGCCCGTGCCGGCGGTCGCGGCGAGGCCGGCGGCCAGCGCCCACCCCGGGACGTCACGGCCGGACATCAGGACGTGCCCGAGGGCGGCGAGTACGACGCAGACGGCGGCGAACACCGCGGTCCGCACCGCGCGCACACCCCACCCCGCCGTCATGACCCCCCATCCTCGCATCCTGGGCCCGCCCGCCACGGTGAGGTACGCAAACCGACGGTCCGCTGCTCAACGGTCCGTCAGCCTCCCGCGCGCCCCCGCGCACAGGTGTCGGACCCGCCGCCGGGGGCATCCGGCGCTGTATGGATGCACAGACATGGACACCGCGGGGACGGTTCCGGGCGCGGCGGGTGGCGGACAGCGCGGCCGTCGACGCGGCGGGCCGGGCGGGCTTCGCGGCACGTGGGCTGATCTACGTACTCGTGGGCGTCATCGCGGTGCAGATCGCCTTCGGCGGTGACGGCGGCCGGCAGCAGGCCGACCGCGGCGGTGCCCTCGGTGAGCTGGCCGGGCAGCCGTTCGGGTCGGCTCTGCTGTGGATCGTGGGCGTGGCCCTCGCCGGGATGGCGCTGTGGCGGCTGTCCGAGGCGGTGTTCGGGGGTTACGGCCCCGACGGGTCGAAGCTCTCCCGGCGGGCGGCCGCCCTGTTCCGGTGCGTCTTCTACTGCTTCGTGTCCTACTCGGTGCTCTCCTACGCGGCCGGGGACCGGGGCAGCGGCAGCGGTTCCTCCGACCGGCACACCGACGACGTCACCGCACGGGTGCTGGACTGGCCCGGCGGCCAGTGGCTCCTCCGCGTCGCGGGGGCCGCCGTGGTGATCGCCGGGGTGTGGATCGCGGTGCGGGCCGTGCGGCGGACCTTCCGCGACAAGCTGCGGACCGGCGCCATGTCGCCCCGGGTCCGGCCGGTCGTGGAGGGCCTCGGGGTGACGGGCGGCACGGCCCGCGGCGTCGTCTTCGCCGCGGCCGGTGTGTTCGCGCTCGTGGCGGCCGTCCGGCACCAGCCGGGGAAGGCCAAGGGCATGGACGACACCCTGCGCGCGTTCCGGGACCTGCCGGCCGGACCCTGGCTGCTCACGCTCGTCGCGCTCGGGCTGGCCGCGTTCGGTGTCTTCTCCTGGTGCAACGCGCGCTGGCGCAAGCTCTGACCCGGCGGCCGGCCCCGGTGCCGCTCAGGCGTCGGAGTCGTGCTTGTTCCGCGCCGCGGCGTAGGCCTGGGACGGTGTCATGGAGACGCCGTCGAACGTGACCGTCTTGTACGGGCTCACCTTGGCGCAGGTCTTGGCCTCGGCGGCGGTGGAGGCGTGGGCGCCTCCGATAGCGGCCTTGGTGTCGGCCGGCGCGGGCGAGGCCGAGCCGCCCGGGTAGCTGGTGCCGCTGGGCCAGTCGGCGCCGATCACCAGGGTCAGGCCGGTGCCGGTGCCCTGCTTCAGATGGGACGAGGGCAGGCCGAGCGCCTTGGCGACCGTCCGGGCCTCGGCCTGCTCGCCGGTGCCGTAGGTGAGGGTGGTGCTGGCCGCGGGGCTGGGGGCGTTGGCCGTGGTCGTGGCGGGGCTGAAGCCCTGCCCGGTGAGGGCGGTGGCGAGGACGGAGGCGCGGCCGGTGATGCCGGTGCCGTTCTCCACCGTCACCGCGATCTCGGCGGCGGGCACGGCGGAGGCGGTGGCCTTGGCGGTCGCGGAGGCCGCCGCGGACTTCCTGCCGGAGCCGTTGGTCAGGGACTGGTCGTTGGCGATGGTGGCGAACAGGCTCTTCGCGCCCGGGCCCACCACCACCCGGTCGCTGTCGCCCGGATCGGGGGCCGTCTGCATGGTGGTGAAGGTGATCCGCTTGGTGGGCACCTTGTTGACGTCGTCGGCGAGCGAGATCAGCTTCTTCACGGTGCCGAGGCCGTCGTCCACGGTCAGCGCCTTGGTGGCGGCGTCGGCGAGGTGGTAGACCGCGGTGGGGTCGGTGAGCGTGCCCGCGCTCTTGAACTTGCGGATCATCGCGCTGAGGAAGATGTGCTGCGAGATCGTACGGCCGAGGTCGCTGCCGTCGCCGAAGCCGTGCCGGGAGCGGACGAACTCCAGGGCCGCGACGCCCTTGAGGGTGTGGGTGCCCTTGGACAGCTTCAGGTGCGAGTAGGTGTCGTAGACGTTGTCGCTGACGCACACGGAGACGCCGCCGACCGCGTCGGACATCTTGACCACGCCGGAGAAGTCGAGCTTGACGAAGTGGTCGATGGGTATGCCGGTGAGCTGGTGGACGGTGGCCACCTGGCAGGCGGGGCCGTACTGGAGCGCGCTGTTGATCTGGCCGTAGTAGCCGTTCGTGGACTGCCCCGACTCACTGTTCTCACAGGCCGGCACCTTGGTCATGGTGTCCCGGGGGATGCTCATCACGGTGGCGTTGGAGCGGTCGGCGGATATGTGCAGCACCATCTCCACGTCGGCGTTGCTGCCGGTCTGCACCCCGGTCTTCGAGCAGCCGCCGCCGAGCTTGCAGTCGGCCGCGCTGGTACGGCCGTCGGAGCCCATGACCAGGATGTTGATGGGGGTGCGGCCGAAGGCGTCGGCCTTTTCCGTGCCACCCTTGCCGTCCAGGGAGACGCTGTGGATGTTGCCGTTCAGGTGCTCGTAGAACCACCAGCCCGCGCCGGCGGTGACCACGATCAGGACGGACAGGCCGATCCCGAGGACCTTCAGCACCCGCCTGCCGCGCCGCACCGGCCGGGCCCGGCGGGACCGCCTGCCGCCGTGCGAACGCGAGGCCGCCC
>NZ_JBEXKG010000319.1:0-3869 GCF_040609555.1 Streptomyces sp. NPDC004658 | reverse complement strand
CGGCCAGCCCGGCGTCCGCGTCCCGCGCGCCGTTCACCGCCTGGTACGGGACCAGGCGGGGCGCGCGGATCCGGGCGCCCAGGGTGCCCTCCCCGGGCCCGACGAGTTCGGCGCGCAGGCCCAGGGCGAGCGCCTCGCGGACCAGCGCCGCCGCCGGCCCGGTCTGCTCCTCGGCCACCGGCAGCACGGCCAGCTGGACGGGGGCCAGCCAGGCCGGGAACGCCCCGCGGTGGGTCTCGACGAGGTGGGCGACGGCCCGCTCCACGCTGCCGATGATGCTGCGGTGCACCATCACCGGCCGGTGCCGGGCGCCGTCGGCCCCGGTGTAGCGCAGGTCGAAGCGGGCGGGCTGGTGGAAGTCGATCTGCACGGTGGACAGGGTGGACTCGCGGCCCGCCGGGTCCGCGATCTGCACGTCGATCTTCGGGCCGTAGAAGGCGGCCTCGCCCTCCGCCTCCTCGTACGCCACCCCGGCCTCGGCGAGGACCTCCCGCAGCAGACCGGTCGCCCGCTGCCACAGCTCCGGGCCGGCGACGTACTTGCCGCCCGCCCCGGGCAGCGAGAGCCGGTGGCGCACGGCCCGGATACCGAGGTCGGCGTACGCGCGGGCGATCAGCTCCAGGGCGGCGCGTGCCTCCGCCACCGCCTGGTCCAGGGTGCAGAAGACGTGCGCGTCGTTGAGGTGGATGGCGCGGACCCGGGTCAGGCCGCCGAGCACCCCGGACGGTTCCGCACGGTGCATGGCGCCCAGTTCGGCGATGCGCAGCGGGAGTTCGCGGTAGCTGCGGGAGCGGGAGCGGTAGATCAGGGCGTGGTGGGGGCAGAGGCTGGGCCGCAGGACGACCTCCTCGGCGCCGAGCCGCATCGGCGGGTACATGTCGTCGCGGTAGTGGTCCCAGTGCCCGGAGATCTCGTACAGCTCCCGTTTGCCGAGCGCGGGCGAGTACACGTGCCGGTAGCCGGCCCGGCGTTCGGCGTCCCGGATGTACTCCTCCAGGGTGTGCCGGACGACGGCCCCGTCGGGCAGCCAGTAGGGCAGACCGGCGCCGATCAGGGGGTCGGTGTCGAAGAGGCCGAGCGCGCGGCCGAGGCGGCGGTGGTCGGGCAGCTTGTCGTTCATCGGGGTCTCCTCGGTGCGGGAGGCGCACGTCCCCGGTGCACGACGAAGCCCCGGGGCGTGCGCCCCGGGGCTTCGGTGCTGGTCAGGTGTCAGCGCGCCGGGACGGTCTCCGGCGTCGTCGTGCTCGACGGGCACAGGTGGGCGCGCTGCATGAACGGCACGGTACCGGCCCCGCGAGGAGCGCACCACGCAATTCCCGCCGCCCGCTCACCCGTACGGCTCCGAGCGCTGGTGCCCAGGTCAGGGCGGTGGTGCCGTGAGATCAAGCACCCCCGTCGGCCGCACGCAGCCCAGGAGGCACCGATGTCCCCCGCGATACCCCACCTCCCCCGTGCCGTCGTCCTCTCCCTGATCGGCACCGGCCTGCTGACCGCCGGCGGCTGCGCGGCCCTGGGCCTGCACCACCCGGCGAGCGCGCCGTACCCGCTGCCCACCATCGACCGGCCGGCCCCGGCGCCCAAGGCGTCCGCGCGGGCCGACGGCTCCTCCCTCAGCGACGAGCAGGCGCAGGCCGCGCTGATCACCGAGACGGACCTCGGTGACCCCTGGATCTCCACGCGGGGCGCGGCCACCTGGCACGACGGGCTGCTGAAGGCGCACACCACGGCCGGGGAGTGCCAGCGGCTGCTGGACGCCCTGTACAGCGACGAACTGCTCGGCGGCCCGGCCCGGGTCGCCGTCGGCCTGGACGACGCCGACACCGACGCCCAACTCCGCTACCAGATCGGCGCCCGCCGCCCGGCGGACGTCGACGCCATGCTGGCGTGGCTGCGCACGCTGCCGGCGCGGTGCGCCCGGTTCACGGCCACCACCGAGCTGGGGCTCGTGGAGGACGTACAGGTCGTGGACGCGCCGCTGCCCGAGGTCGGTGACGCCCGCCAGGGCCTGCGCGTCACCGTCGCCGGCATGACGCCCGACGAGCAGGAGTTCCTGCTCACCCTGGACGTGGCCGCCGTCCGGGTCGGCGAGGACGCGTTCGCGCTGACCAACGGCAGCCTGGGGGACGTGCCGAACGACGCGACCCAGGCGGCCGTGCAGGTCGGCGCGCTGCGCCTGGCCGACATCCGCAAGCAGGGCCGGGCGCAGGTGTGAGGCCTCACAGCGGCGGCTGCGCCGGGGCCGGGCCGAGGGTGGTGGTGCCCGGGGCGGTGCGGTGGCCGAGGCCGGTGCGGTAGGCGTCCAGGGCGGCCTCGACGCGGCCCGTACGGCGCAGCAGGTCGCCGAGCAGGCGGCACAGGTCGGCGAGGTCGCCGGCGGCGCCCGCGCGTTCCAGCAGGCTGAGGGCGCGGACGTAGTGCTCCTCGGCGGCCTCGGTGTCGCGGGCGTCCTCGGCGATGATGCCGAGGAGGCGGTGCGCGCCGGCGGCGTGGACGGCCCCGCGCTCGGAGGAGAAGTCGCCGAGGACGCCTTCCAGCAGTGCGGCGGCCTCCTCGGACTTGCCCCGGCGGTGCAGGACGTCGGCGAGTTCGACGGCGGCCTGGCTGCGGTACAGCGCGGCCCGGGTCTGCGAGAGCATGGCGTACGCCTGCCGCAACTCGCTCTCCGCCCGGTCCAGTTCGCCGTTCTGGGCGCAGACGTAGCCGCGCATCCAGTGGCAGTTGGCCAGCTCGGTGCGCAGGCTCAGCCGGCGGTACAGCTCGGCGGCCTTGGCCAGGGAGGCGTCGGCCTCGGCGGCCCGGCCCTCGGCGAGCAGAGTGCGGGCCACCGAGCGGTGCATGCGGGCGATCAGCGCCGGGTCGCCGGCCTGCGGGGCGAGCGCGAGGGCGAACTCGGCGGCCTGGGCGGCACGGGCATGGGCGCCCATGTCCATGTACGGGCCGATGATGCTGGCGTAGAGCAGCAGGAGCGCGTCGGGGTCGTGCAGTCCGCCCCGGTTCAGCTCGTCGAGTGCGGTCTCCAGGAGGTAGACGGCGTAGCGGAGCTCACCGGCGAGGTAGTGGGCGACGGCACGGCCGCGCAGGGCGGGCACCCGGACGGGCAGGGCCTTGTCGGCCAGCCGTTCCTCGGCCTGCTCGAAGCACTCGCGCGCCGTGGTCAGCTGCCCCGTCTCCAGGGCGCACTCGCCGAGCCCGAGCAGGGCGGCGGCGTGCTCGTGCCCCAGTGCGTGGGCCTCGGCCTCCGCGCGCAGCACGGCGTACTGGGCGGCGGCCTCCTCGGCCCGCCCGTCGGCGAGGACCCGCTGGGCCTCGGTGAGCCGCAGCCGCAGGTCGGTGGCGAGGTGGGCGGGCCGGCCGACGGCCAGTTCCTCGAAGGCGACCCCGAGCCGGTCCGCGATGTGCCGCAGCGCCTCGTCGGAGGCGCGGACCCGCCCGGCCTCCAGGGTGGAGATGTAGGCGGGGGTGTACGCGGGCTCCGCCAACTGCCGCTGGGTGAGCCCCCGTTGATTGCGCAGGCGTTGCACCCGCCGCCCGATGACCTCGGGATCGTCCCGCTCCCTCATGCCGCCCGCTCCCCCCAACTGCCTTGACACCCCTTGCCGTTGCGCTCCGGCAGCCCCTAGGTTAAACGGCGAATTAAACATGCTTAACACGCCGCTGTTGTGTTGTGAGGTCGCCGTGCCCGGACGTACATCCGCACCCTACGCACCGCCCCACTCCCGCATCCGCCCGATCGCCCGAACGTCCACCGCCCGGGGGATCATCGCGGCCGTCATCGCCGCCGCGGCCCTCCTCCTCGCGGCGAACGCCGGCCCGGCCCGCGCGGCCGGCACCGCTCCGGCACCCGCGGCGACCCAGCAGGCGGACCGCTG
>NZ_JBEXKG010000318.1:0-3890 GCF_040609555.1 Streptomyces sp. NPDC004658 | reverse complement strand
GTCGCGCGGTGACGGCCCGTACGAGCCCGTCGGCGGCGACCGCCGCGCGGCGCCGGTCCGGGACCACCGCGCGGCGGTGCAGCACCGGGTAACCCTCCTCGGCGACCGCGTCCAGGATGCCTCCGTACAGGACGCACGCGGTGCGGATGCAGGGGCGGGAGACCGGGTCCAGCATGCCGAGGCCGGGGAGCGCCTCCCGGTAGACGCCGCGCGTCAGCGCCTCGAACTCGCGCAGCGCGGCCGTGATGCGCGGCTCGTGACGGCCGGTGTCCCTGCTCCACCGCAGCAGTTCCCGGTCCACGCCGTGGCCCGCCAGCAGATCGGCGGGCAGATAGACGCGGCCGCGGTCCAGGTCCTCGCCCACGTCCCGGAGGAAGTTGCTGAGCTGGAAGGCGACGCCCAGCGCCGCGGCGTACGGCGCGGCCTCCTCGCGCGGCACCACGGTGCCCAGCACCGGCAGCATCTGCAGTCCGATCACCGCGGCCGAGCCGTGCATGTAGCCGCGCAGGTCGGCGTAGGTGGCGTAGTCGGTCACCGTCAGGTCGGCGCTCATCGCGGACATGAAGTCGTGGAACAACGCGTGCTCGATGCCGTACCGGTGCGCCGTGTCGGCGAGTGCCAGGACCACCGGCTCGTGACTGTGCCGGTGCCGCAGCCCGTGCTCCAGGCTCCGCCGGAGTCCGGTCAGGGCCGCAGCGCGCCGCCCGGTGTCCGTGCCTGTGCCGCAGGAGTCGACGATGTCGTCGGCCCAGCGGGCGAAGCCGTACAGAGCGTGCACGGCGGGCCTGCGCTCGACGGGCAGCAGCCGGGTGGCGAGGAAGTACGTCCTGCCGTGCCGTGCGTTGAGGGCACGGCAGTGCCGGTACGCCGCGCGCAGCGCCGGATCGCCGATCCCCGCCGCGTGCAGTTCGCGGTCCGTCATCGGGCGGTCTCCTTCACGCGCGTGGGCGGGGCGGCGGGCCGGGAGGGTGCGGGACGCGGCGGACCGGTGATCCGCGCGGCGGCGAGTTTCCCGGACAGCAGCACGGTCGGCACGCCGACGCCCGGCGTGGTGCCGCAGCCGGCGAGGACGGCGTTCTCGGTGCCCCGCACCAGGTTCCGCGGCCGGAACGGCCCCGTCTGGGCGAAGGTGTGGGCGGCGGAGAACGGCGTCCCGGCGGCGTGGCCCGCGGCCCGCCAGTCGGCCGGGGTGACGAGACACTCCTCCTCCACGCTGGCCTCGATGCCGTCCAGGCCGCGTCGCTCCAGCTCCCGCAGCAGCGCCCGCCGGTAGCGGGGGCCGAGGTCGCCCCACGCGGCGGCACCCGGCCCGATGTCCGTGTTGGGGCAGGGGGCGAGGATGTAGTGCAGATGGCGGCCCGGCGGCGCGAGACGCGGATCGGTGGCGGTGGGCCGGGTGACGAGCAGCGAGGGATCGCTCATCAGCCGCCCGGTGCGCGTGAGTTCGGTGAACGTGGTGTGCCAGGCCGCGCCGAAGAACAGCGTGTGGTGCGCCAGCTGCGGCCAGGTACGGTCCGTTCCCGCGTGCAGCACCACGGCTGACGGTGAGTGCCGCAGGCGCAGCGGGCGCCGGGGGGAACGGCCGAGGAGCCGGTAGGCGACCGGGAGGTCCGGGGTGAGGACGACGGCGTCGCAGGGGATGCGGTCCTGGTCCGTGACGACGGCGGTGACGCGCTCGCCCGAGCGTTCCAGACGGGTCACCTCCTGCTCGTACCGCAGGTCGGCGCCCGCCTCGGCGGCGGCGTCCGCCATGGCCCGCGGCAGCGCGTGCATGCCGCCCCGGGGGAAGTACACGCCCGCGACGGTGTCCATGTACGCGATGACCGCGTAAGCGGCCAGCGCGCGGGCGGGCGGCACGCCCGCGTACAGCGCCTGGAAGGAGAACACCCGGCGCAGCCGTTCGTCCTCGAGGAAGCGCCCGATCCGGGCGTCCAGCCGGCCGAAGCCGCCGAGCGCGGCCAGCCGGGCCAGGTCGGTGTGCAGCAGGCCGAGCGGGGAGTCGAAGTTGGCGTCGATGAAACGGCGCATCTGTGCCCGGTGCAGCTTGCCCAGCCAGTCGCGCAGCCGCCGGTACCCCGCCGCCTCGCCGGGGCCGGCGAAGCGCTCCACCTCCGCCGCCATGGCGTCGGCGTCGGTGTGCACGTCGAGCGTGCTGCCGTCCGCGAAGCGGGCCCGGTAGGCCGGGTGCAGGGGGATCAGTTCCACCCTGCGGTGCAGGCTGTCGCCGACGGCCGCGAAGGCTTCGTCGGCGAGGCCGGGCATGGTGAGCACGGTGGGGCCGGTGTCGGCCCGGTAGCCGCCGAGGTCCAGGCGCCCGGCCCGGCCGCCCGGCAAGGCGTCCCGCTCGACGACGGTGACGCGCCGTCCGGCGCCCAGCAGGTGCAGCGCGGCCGACAGCCCGGCGAGGCCGGCTCCCACGACGACCACGTGGTCGGTGCGTCCGGGCAGCGTGCGCGTCACCGGCCGGTCTCCGGCGCGTCCGCGCGTGCCGGGGACAGGGGCCCCGCGGATCCCTGACGCCGTCCTCGACCCCGGTCCGGCCCGGGCCGGGGCTGCCCGCCGCCGGCGGCTGCCGCTTGGCCGGCCCTGGAAAGACGCAGCCGTCCTCCCGCTCCCTCTTCCGGCAGGACGCCGTCGCGGCGACGCGGCACCGCACGCCCGGTCCCGACCTCCACGGCGTTTCGGGCACCGGTCCCGCCGGTTCCGCCGCCCCGGCGCACCCGGACGGGCGATCCCGGCGGGGACGCCGGGCGCGGGACGGGCGACGGCGCGACCGCATGGTGTTCCTTCGCCTGTGTGGGACGCATCCTGTTCCTCTCGTCGTGGTCACCAGCGGTCCGTCACCACGTCTTCGCCGCGTGGACCGGCCGCGGCGCGGCCGGCCGTCTGCGGCGATGCCTTCCCCCATCGCCCACCCCGCGTGACCCCCGCGTGCGGCATCCGAGTGACCCGCATCCGTTCGGTCCCAGGGACGGGAACCAGAGCAGGGTGCGGCGCCCGCCCCTGGACGCGCAGCACGGAAGGAGCCGTCGTGTTCGATGCGGAGGTGGCCGTTCTGGGCGGCGGAGCAGCCGGCCTGTCCCTGGCCCACCGGCTGGCCGGGCACGCGCGGGGGCTGCGGACGCCGTCCGTCGTGCTGGTGGACGCGCCGCCGGGCCCGCTGCGCGCACCACGCCGCACCTGGTGCTTCTGGGAGCCGGGCCGCGGACGTTTCGACGGCGCCCTGACGGCCTCCTGGGGGCATCTGCGGGTACGGCCCCCCGCGGGCGACCCGATCGAAGGGGACCTCGCGCCGCTGCGGTACAAGATGATCCGGTCCGACGACTTCGAGGACCTGGTGGGGCGGGATTTGGCGCGCAGCCCGAACGTGCGGCGGCTGGAGGCCGCCGTCGACACGGTGGAGGACGTCGAGGGCGGAGCCCGCGTCCGGGTGCGCAGCGCCGACGGCGAGGACGGTGTGCTCACCGCCCGCTGGGTGTTCGACTCCCGGCCGCTCGGCAGCCTGCCCGCCGCCCGCACCACACTGCTCCAGCACTTCCACGGCTGGTTCGTCCGCACCGCCCGCCCGGTGTTCACCCCCGGCACCGTCGACCTCATGGACTTCCGCACCCCGCAGCCCGCCGACGGCCTCTCGTTCGGTTACGTCCTGCCCGTCGGACCGCACGAGGCCCTCGTCGAGTACACCGAGTTCTCACCCCGGGTACGCACCGCCCACGGGTACGAGACGGCGGTACGGCACTACGCCGACGACGTGCTGCGCCTCGGCGACACGCAGGTCCTCTCCACCGAGACAGGCGTCATCCCGATGACAGATCGCCTCGCGACCTCGGCCGCCAGCGCCGCCCTGATCGCGGCCGGGTCGATCCTGTACCGGCGAGGCCGGTCCGCCT
>NZ_JBEXKG010000317.1:0-3953 GCF_040609555.1 Streptomyces sp. NPDC004658 | reverse complement strand
CGACGCGGACGCCGGTGCGGGCCGTGGCCGACTCGTCCACGGGGTAGTTCTCGAACACCACCATGCTGTCGAACAGTGGTTCCCCGGACGGTACGGGTCCCGCGCGCTCCAGGGCCGGAACGTCGACGTGCCGGCCCGGCTTACCGCGCGCCGTGACGCCGGGTACGCCGGCCGGGGTGGAAGGCTGCCAGGGGGCCGGCGTCCTCCGGCCGGCGCCCCACACCGCGTACGAGAGAGGGAGATCTTCGATGACCGACGAACCGCTTCTGGTGCTCGCGGCGACCGGCGGGCAGGGCGGGGCGGTGACCGACGCCCTGCTGGGCCGCGGGGCGCGGGTCCGCGCGCTGGTGCGTGACCCCGGCCGGGGATCCGCACGGGAACTGGCCGAGCGGGGCGTCGAGGTGGTGGCGGGCTCGCTGAGCGACCGCGCGTCGTTGGCCTCGGCGATGCGCGGGGTGGCGGGTGTCTTCGCGTTCACCACTCCCTTCGAGGCCGGGGTCGACGCGGAGGTGGACCAGGGGCGGGCCATCCTCGCCGCCGCGACGGAGCAACGCGTTGCGCACCTCGTCTTCAGTTCGGTGGCGGGAGCCGACCAGGACAGCGGGGTGCCGCATTTCGAGAGCAAGGCGCGCATCGAGGCGGAACTGGCCGCGGGCGACGTGCCGTACACGATCCTCGGGCCGACCTACTTCTTCGACAACGCGCTGGGCGGTGCGGAGCGCATCCTGGACGGCGTCCTCGATCTGCCGCTGCCGCCCGACCGGCCGTTGCAGCAGCTGGCCCGTCCCGACCTCGGCGCGTTCGCGGCGCAGGTGCTGCTCGATCCCGCTCCCTACACCGGGCGGCGCATCGAGCTGGCCGGCGACGCACCCACTCCCGTCCAGATGGCGGCGGCGCTCGGCGCGGCGCTCGGGCGGGAGGTCCGGCACGAGCAGGTCCCGCTGGCGGCGATCGGCAATCCGGACATGCACGCGATGTGGGAGTTCCTGAACGGACCCGGTTACCGTGTCGACATCCCCGCGCTGCACGCCGCCCACCCGGAGGTCCGCTGGACCCGCTTCGCGGACTGGGCGCGGCGCACCTGGGCGGGCGCCCGCTGAACAGGCCTTCCCGTTCCGGAACGGACCGCGGCGCGGCCGCTCCGACCGGCCCGCGGCATGATGCCCGGGGCGGTACGGCTCGGCCCCCTCTGCCGCCTACCGGTGGTCTCATGTGTTCACGCGATGTGATGATCCGGCCCGTCCTGGCACGCTGCGTCTCGCAGAGCGCAGCAGCCGAAGGGCGGAGAACATGTCGTCGGATCCCTCGACACCGGACGCCGGGGCCTCGGGCACCGTCTACACCACGAAGGCGGTCCCCACCCACCGGCGACGGGCGTACTGGCGCGAGGCCCTGTCGCGGACGTTCGGCGCCGTGGACATGCGCGTGTCCGACGAGGTCGACTCCGGCACGATCCGTACGTCGCCGCTGGGCCCGATGCAGACCGTCACCGTGGACGGCGATCCGCAGCGGGCGCGGCGCACCCGGCGGCTCATCGCGGGCAGCGACAACGACGACCACGTGGTGGTGAAACTGCTCTGCCGGGGCACGGCCCGCATCGAGCAGGACGACCGTGAGGCCTACGTGCGGCCGGGCCAGCTCTTCGTCTACGACATGGCGCGGCCCGTCCATCTCACCCTCCCCGAGCGGTTCCGGACCAAGTCGCTGGTCCTCCCCCGGGCGGTCCTGGGTCTGGGCGAGTCCGACCTGCGGCAGCTCACGGCGGCTCCGCTGGGCTCCGAGTCGGCGGTCGGCGGCCTGCTGACGCCGCTCCTGTCCCGGCTCGTGGACAGCGCGGCCACGTATCCGCAGCGGACCGGTGAGCTGATCGCCCGCAACGTGGTGGACCTGGTGCAGACCCTGGCCGAGGAGCGGCTCGGCAGGATGACCGAGGACTCCACGAGCGGGGCCCGGACGCTGCTGGTGCGGATCCGGGTGTACATCGACCGGCACCTCGCGCACCCGGACCTGACCCCGGAGTCCGTCGCCCGGGCACACCACATCTCCGTGCGCTATCTGCACAAGCTGTTCGAGCTCGAGGACATCACCGTCAGCCGGTGGATCCAGCAGCGCCGTCTGGAACACTGCCGTCGCGACCTGTCCCGCCCGGCGTCGGCGGACCTGACCGTCGCCGCCGTGGCGCACCGCTGGGGCTTCACCAGCGCCTCCCACTTCAGCCGGGTGTTCCGGGCCGCCTACGGGGTCCCTCCCGCCGCGTGGCGCGACTCGGCCCGGCGGGAGCGGTCCGCGCTGCTCCTGGGCCGTCCGGCCGCGAACCCCCTTTCGTCGTCCGCCGAACGGGCCGCGTCGGCATGAGCCGGGTCTCGCGCCAGCACCCCCTCACTATGCGCTGAGCTGCCGTTTTTGCCATAGTGGCCCCCGGGGACGCCGGCCTGACCGGCGCGTGCGGACAGGGAGGCACCCAGGTGGCGGGGTCAGGCGGACCGCTGTCGCGCAGCGGTCTGCGCGGCCGGGAGGCCGAGCTGGAAGAGCTGCGGACGCTGATCGACACGGTCGCCCGCACCGGCGGCGGCGCACTCGCCCTGCTCCGCGGGGAACCGGGGATCGGCAAGACGACGCTCCTCACCGAAGCCGTCGCCCGGGCCGAGGCGGCGGGGTTCACCGTCGGGTACGGCAAGGCCGACGAGCTGCACCACCTCGTGCCGCTGTCGTCGTTGGCGACGAGCGTCCTGCACGGCGACCGGCCGCTGCTGTCCGGTGACGCGCTGGTCGACCTCGCGCGCCGGCACGACCAGCGGATCTGGCTGGTGGAGCACCTGGCGGAGGCGATCGAGGAGCGGGCCGGCGACGCGCCGGTGCTGATCGCCCTGGACGACGCGCAGTGGGCCGACCCGCTGAGCCTGTTCGCCCTCAGGCAGCTGCCCGGCCGTCTGCGGACCTCGCCCGTGCTGTGGCTGCTGACCGAGCGGAAGGGCGTCGGCGGTCCGGCGGAGGAGATCGTCGCGGCCGTGCGGGACGAACTTCCGGTCCGCACCCTGTCCTTGGGCCCGCTGTCCGGCGCGGCCATCGGCCAGCTGGCCGGTGACACCCTGGGAGCCGCCGTCGACGAGCGGGTGCGCGACCTGCTGGCCGGAGCGGGCGGGAACCCGTTCCTGGCCGTCGAGATGCTCGCGGGACTGCGGACGGCCGGCTCCTCGTCCGGCCCCGTGCCGCCGGGGCTGGTGGTGGGCGTCCGCGGCAGGCTCGGCTCCCTGCACCCCGACACGCTGCGCTTCCTCCAGATGGGCGCGGTGCTGGGCCGCAGTTTCGGCTTCCACGACGCCGCCGCGCTCTGCGGCCGGCCGTCCGTGGAGCTGCTCCCGGCGCTGGAGGAGGCCGTGCGCGCGGGGCTTCTGGCCGACGACGGCGACCAGGTCGCCTTCCGGCACGACCTGCTGCGCCAGGCGGTGTACGTGGACATCCCGCCGTCGGCGCGGAAGGTGCTGCACAGGGAGGCCGCGGGACGGCTCGTCGCGGCGGGCCACCAGCCGATCGACGTGGTGTCGCACGTCCTCAGGGGCGCCCAGCCGGGAGACGAGGAGGCGGTGGCACTGCTCAGGCGCGCCGCCGCCGACGTGCTGCCGGTCACGCCGGGACTCGCGGCCGACCTGGTGACACGCGCACTGGAACTGGTGCCGGTGGCACGGCCGTCGTGGTTCGCCGCGGGTGAGCAGGCCATCGTGTCCCTGACCCGGGCCGGCCGGAACCGGGAGGCGCTCGCGACCGGGGACCGGCTGCTGGCCGCCCGGCCGCCCCTGGAGACGTTCGGCCGGCTCCAGGCCGCCCTCGGTGGCACGCTGTGGAACCTGGACCTCGCCGCGCCCCAACTCCTGCCGCCCGCAGCCGGATCCCCCCTCCGCAACGGACTCGGCCCCCGGGGTCCGAACAACGGGGGCCGACGATGATGTAAAGTG
>NZ_JBEXKG010000316.1:0-4035 GCF_040609555.1 Streptomyces sp. NPDC004658 | reverse complement strand
GGGAGCGGGGTCTGGTGCCGTGCATCGCAAGGCGGAGGAGGGCGCCATGGCGGAGCCATGGCAACCGACGACAACGCGGCGAGGCGCGGTGCCAGACCCCGCGAGCCCGGCATGATCCGAACGAGAGGCCCTAGCCGCCTGACGACCGGGATCCCACCGAACCGGGAAGCCCCAGGGCCCCCGGAGGACGGTCCCCGAGGGCCCTGGTCGGCCGGCTGGAGTCACTGCGCGGCCGGGACCGCTCGCCCCTCCGCTCCCGTGGCCGGCCCGGGAGTCAGCAGCCGCTCGGCCAACTCGCCGAAGGCCAGGCCGAATCCACCCCACAGGACGGCCTGGACGGCCAGGGCGGACAGTCGGAACCGCCACAGCAGGGTGGCCGGGAAGTCCTTCGGGACCTCGTCGACGGCGGGCAGGAACCCGTAGGCCACACCGATCGCGGCGGCGAACGCGGCCACCGCGAGCACCGTCGCCCACCAGGTGCCCAGCCGGGGCGACAGCCGCTTGCCGAGGAGGGTGGCGGCGATCGCCAGGAGGACGCTGAGCAGCATCATCAGGAAGTACAGGGTGGTCCGCCTGCCGATGGTGCCGGGGTCGCCGACCGACGGCGGGTTGGCGGGGTACTTCAGGAACGGCACGACGTACACGACGAGCAGCGCGCAGCCCGACAGCAGCAGGGCCGTGGCGCGTGGGCCGGACCGGCCGATCCGGCCGAGCGCGAAGCAGAAGGCGAGCGCGGCGATGCCGCCGAAGGCGACCCCGTAGAGGAGGACTCCGGTGGCGAGTCCGGCGGTGGACTGCAGGGAGCGGGAGACGACTTCGACCTCGTGCTCGTGGGCGTGGGCGTTCTCGAACCCGATCGCCTTGTCGACGTTCGGCTCACCGAGGAAGTAGGCCGTGATCAGGGCGAGCGCGCCGGCCGCGAGGCCGGCGAGCATGCCCCGTACGAGGAGGTTCCGTACGGTTGCGGAGTTCATGGGTGCGCGCGGTCCCCTCGCGTCAGTGGCAGGGGAAGCCGAGCAGGTGGCGTGCGTCGTGCACCCATTCGTGGACGTCCGTGCCGTCGAACACGGAGGTGGCGCCCTGTTCGGCGCCGACGAAGTACAGCAGGATCAGCATGAGGATGCCGAAGAAGACCGCCCAGGGAGCTGTCGCCTTCAGCGGCAGCTTGGCGGGGACGGCGGGAGTGGTGGCTGTCGGCCGGGCTACGGTCTGCGCCATGGCAGGACCTCCTCTGGGAGTTCGCGTCCCATCTCGGTGGTGCACAGGACGACGGCCCCGGGTCTGACTCACGGGCACCCCGGTGGGGCCCGCATACAGTGGCGCGACCGTGCCGGGTTCTCACCGGCTTCCGTCGTACCGTCGTCGATTCGGACAGACCGTACCGCGCGACCGGCACCCGGCCAAGACCGCACCCCCGCGCACTCGGCCAGGACCGCACCCGCGCACCCGGCCGAGACCGCACCCCGCACGGCCCGGGGCTCAGGGATCCGCGCGCCGGCGGGGTGGTGTGAAGGCGTACAGGTCGAGGACGTCCGGCACGGGAGCCACGCCGGGGCCGCCCGCGCGCACCCAGGTGACGATGTCCTCGGTGGCGTCCGGATCGTTGACGAGCCCCAGCCAGACCGGGCGCGCGCCGGCGGCCCGGCCGGCGGCGGACGGCTGTACGACGATGACGTTGGCCCGGTCGCAGACGTCGAGGCAGTCGGAGACCCGCACGGGCACCTCGGCCCGCAGCCGCGCGGTCTGCGCCGCGTGGTCGACGCCGGTCACCTTGGGGCTGCCGCAGCAGCAGTCCCGGCACACCACGACCCGGCACGGCGCCGCACCGGTTCCCTTCGCCGTCTCGCCCGCCGTTGCTCCCGCCGGCCTGTCGGGCACGCCGCGCCACTCCCCTCCCCGGGAGGTCGGCCCGGGACTCGATCCAGCAGGTGATCATCCTTTCATCTCCGGCGACGGATCGTCACCCGGCCGCCGCACGGCGGGTCACCCGTCGGCGGGAACCCCGTCAGTCACTCGAAATGAGTAATGACGGAACGTGCACCCCTTGTGCCGACTGGCCGCTCCCCCGTTCGGAGTTGCAGCCGTACGAGGGACATGAGTCCGTTGGTGTCGTGTCCTGCCGGATCTCACTCAGGAGGAGACACATGGGCACCAACCACAACGGCCTGTCGGCCGAGAAGCTGAACGTCGTCTTCGCCGTCCGCGTGGTCGAGGGCGGCGAGCAGGGCTTCCTGGATCTGTACGAGCACCTCCGGAAGTCCGTGTCCAACACCCCGGGCCACATCGTCGAGCGGCTCGGAGAGCCCGTCGACGGCTCCCGCCAGTGGGTGATCACCAGCGAGTGGCGGTCGGCCGAGGACTTCTTCGCCTGGCAGCAGAGCGAGGAGCACCAGGAGCTGGTGGCCCCGCTGCGCCAGTGGGTCGACCAGCGGCAGTCGATGCGGTTCCGGATCGTCAAGGAGACCAAGGGGGTGTCCGCATGACGGGCACCGTCAACGGCCCCGTCGCCGTCCTCGGTCTCGGCACGATGGGCGCCGGCCTGGCCGGTCGCCTCCTCGACCAGGGGATACAGGTCCGGGTCTGGAACCGTACCCCGCAGCGCACCGGGCCGCTCGCGGAGGCGGGCGCCCACGTCGCCGCCCACCCCGCCGACGCCGTGGCGGGCACGAGTGCCGCCCTCTGCGTCGTGGCCGACGGCGAGGCCCTGGGCGCCGTGCTGCACGGGCCGCACGGCGTGCTGGCCGACGGCCCGTACCCCGGCGTCCTGATCTGCGCCAGCACCGTCGCCCCCGACGAGGTCGTGCAGATCGCCGGTGAGGCGCCCTCCGTCCTGGACGTCGGCATGCTCGGCAACCGCGACCACGCCCGCGACGGAGAGCTGCGGCTGTTCGCCGGCGGGGACAAGCGCGTCTTCGACGCCGCCCGTCCGCTGCTGGGGACGCTGGGCAAGGAGGTCGTCCATCTGGGCGCACTCGGGTCTGGCATGCGGATGAAACTGCTCCTCAACCTGCTGATGGGCATAGAGGTGCAGGCCCTGGCCGAGGCCACCGAACTGGCGCAGGCCTGTGGCCTGGACCGGCAGCTGGTCCTCAAGACCATCGCGGGCAGCGGCTTCGCCTCGCCGGTCATGGCGTTCAAGTCCCGGCGCCTGGCCTCCGGCCGCTTCGACGAGCCGGACTTCCGGCTGCGGCTGATGGCGAAAGACCTCATGCTCGCTTCCAAGCAGGCGGCGACAGTCGGCCTGAGCCTGCCGTTGGCGACCGCCGCGGCGGAGACCCACGTCCGCGCCACCGAGCAAGGACTGGGCGACCAGGACTGTGCCGCGGTCACCCGCGCACTCGCACCGAAACCGGATACCGACACGTGATCATCGACATCCACGGGCATCTGTCCCCACCGGAAGCGGCCGCACGCTTCCCCATGCCCCCGAGCCTGACCGACGTCGACGGCATGCTCGCCGCCCGCGCCGAGGCCGGGATCGACCTCACCATCATCGGCAGCCCCGTCGGGGCCGGCGCGATGGCGCGCGTGCCGGGCGTCGACAACTACGCCCAGCCCCGCGACCGGCTGCGCGCCTTCCACGCCTGGATGTCGGGGCTGATCCGCAGGTTCCCGGACCAGTTGCGCGGCTACGTGTACGCCAACCCCTTCGGGGACGACGATCACCTCGAAGGGGTCCGGGAAACCCTCGCGGACCCGGGCTTCGTCGGTCTGATCACCACGTCCAGCGTGCACGGCGAGCTGCTCGGCTCGCCCCGCGCCGACTCCTTCTTCGCGCTGGCCGCGGAGGCGGGGGTGCCGGTGCTGGTGCACGCCCCGGCCGAACCGGCCGGCACGGAACGGGTGGCCGAGACCGGGTTCGTCGAGCAGATCGGCCGCTTCGGCGACGTCACGATGGGCATGGCCATGATCGCGTTCGCGGGGTGGCTGGACAAGTACCCGGGTCTGCGGTTGATCGGCGCGACCGGCGGCGGCGCGATGGCGCTGCTGCCGGAGCGCCTGCAGACGGCGGCGCGCCCCCGGCACTGGGCCGGG
>NZ_JBEXKG010000315.1:0-4120 GCF_040609555.1 Streptomyces sp. NPDC004658 | reverse complement strand
CCACCCGGCGCGGACCGCGCGCACCCCGCGCCCCGACCGTCCGCCCCCGCCTCACGCCCGCGCATCCGAACCCACACCCCGAGGAGACCGACATGGACGAGAACACCCGCTACCAGGTGCTGCGCAACGACGAGGAGCAGTACTCCCTGTGGCCCGCCGACATCGAGGTGCCCGCCGGCTGGCAGCCCGTCGGCAAGGAGGGCACCGAGGCCGAGTGCTCCGCGTACGTCGACGAGGTCTGGACCGACATGCGGCCCAAGAGCCTGCGCGAGCGCATGGAGAGCGCCGGCGCCTGACGCTCCGCGCGTCCGGCACGGCCGACACGCCGGGCCGCCCGCACCGGGCGGCCCGGCACCTCCCTCCCACTCCCCCCACTCCTCCCCCCACGCGCCGCCGGTCGCCCGGCACCCGTCGCACCGCATCAACTCCCGAGGAGTCCGCCATGACGTCCGCCACGACACCCGTCCTGCGCACCGAACGCCTGGAGTTCCTGCCCTACCGGCCCGAACACGAGGACGCCTTCGTCGCCCTCCTGCGCGACGAGGAGGTGTGCCGCTGGATGGGCCAGGAACGCGTGCCCGAACCGCGGATCCGCGAGCTGTTCCGCGCCATCCTCACCGACGTCTATCCCCAGCGGCGCTTCGACGTGTGGGGCCTGTGGCACGAGGGCGTCCACGTCGGCCACGCGGAGGTGAAGCCGACCGGCAACGTCGACGGCCACGAACTCGTCACCGCGCTCGCCCCCGGGCACTGGGGGCGCGGACTGGGCGGCGAGGCGGTGCGCGGCCTCCTCCGGCACGCCGCCGACAACCTCGGTCTCACCGAGGCGTACGGCATGGTCGGCGCCGACAACACCGCCAGTCTCGCCATGTGCCGCCGCCTGGGCTTCCGCCACGTCCGGGACGTCGTGGCGGACGACGGCACGGTCACCAGGCTGCTGGTCGTCTCCACCCGGGAACAGGGCGAAACGACGGACACCGGGAGGACGGGCGCGGCGGCGGCCGTCGAGGACCCGGTGTGACCCTCGGGACCGCCTGCCGCCGTCGGCGCCCCGCTCGGCGGACCCGGCGGGGCAGGCCCGACACGGCCGCCTGATGCCACCGGCGCCGCCTTCGGCCGATGCCCCGCCCGGCGCGGCGTCCACCCCGCCCGCGCGGGTCCGTTCCCGCTCACCGCCGCCGGGGCATCCGGACGGGTCCGTTCAGCGCGTTGTCACAGGGGCTGCGCAGGCGGCTCATACGCGCTGTAATGGCGACGTGGTGAGTGAGGGCGCTGCGATCAGCGGGACGCGGACGGCGCCGGAGCGTGCCGAAGCCGCCCTCGCGTCGCTGATGGCGTCACCGGCCACCCCCGACCGGCTCCGCCGGGTCCTGGAACAGGCGCTCGTGTTCGCGGGCGCGTCCTTCGCCGGGGTGTACACGCCGGGCGACGACGTCACGCAGCTCTGCCTCGCCGAGTCGGCCGGTCTGCCCCGCACGCTGTACGGCCTGCGGGACTGCTACCCCGCCGCCGGCGCCTCCCCGGTCGCCGAGGTGCACCGCACCGGGCGCCCGCGCTGGCTCGGCCCCGCGGAGCTGGCCGCGGGCCCGGACGCGCGCCGCACCCCGTCCCCGGACTTCTCCGTGGCCGTCCTGCCGCTCGGCCCGGCGGGCGGCGGCTGCCTGGTGGCGGTCGGCGAGCACCCGGGCGGCTTCGGCACCGACGACCGGACCAGCCTGGAGCTGATCGCCCGGGCGGTCGCCGTACCGGCCCCGGCCGCCGCGGGTGACACCGGCGAGCTGTCCGAGGACGCCTTCAGCCTGGCCATGGACACCGGCCGGGTGGAGGTCGGCGAGGCGATCCTGCGGCTGTTCGGGATCGACCGGGACAGCTTCGACGGCCGCGTGGAGACCCTGCTCGGCCGGGCGGTGCCGGAGGACCTGCCCGCGCTGATGTCGGTGGTCGAGGCCGACCACATGTCCATCGGCGACCGCGAACTGGAGTTCCGCATCCTGCAGCCCGTCGGCCCGCCCAAGTGGCTGCGGCTGCGCGGCCGCATCCTGCCGGGCGGCGAGGGCCGCTCCGCCCGGCTCGTCGGCACCGTCGCCGACGCCTCCACCCTGCGCTCCGACGTCACCGACGTCGCCCGCGTGCAGCGCCTGGCCGCCGCCCTCGCCACCGCGGGCACCGTCAAGGACGTCGGCCGGGCCGTCGTGGCGGCCCTGCGCACACCGCTGCGGGCCGACCGGATCGCCCTGGCCGAACTGGAGAACGACCGGCTGGTCGTCACCGTCCTCGACCCGCCGGAACCCGAGGCCTGGCCCGAGGTGTGGCGCAGCGAGTGGCGCACCGAATGGCCCGACGCGCCGGTGCGCGCCATGCCCACCCTGGCCGCCGCGCTGCGGGAGGGCCGCGCGAAGATCTGGCCGTCCGGCTCGGCGCTGGAACCCGCCCTCGCCGAGGTCGGCCCGGGCGGTCTCGCCGTACTGCCGCTGCCCGCGGGCAGCCGCATGGCGGGCGCCTGCCTGGTGGGCTGGGACCGGCCGCACGACTTCGCCCCGGACGAACGCGCCCTGCTCACCGCCTGCGCCGGCCTGACCGGCCAGGCCCTGCTGCGCGCCCACGCCTTCGACGCCGAGCACGAACTCGTCGGCATGCTCCAGCGCACCCTGCTGCCCCGCCGGCTGCCCCGGCTGCCGGGCGCGGTCGCCGTCGCCCGCTACCTGCCCACGACGGCCGGCCTGGAGGTCGGCGGCGACTGGTACGACGTGATCCCGCTGGCCGACAACCACGTGGCCCTGGTCATCGGCGACGTGCAGGGCCACAACGCGGGCGCCGCCACCCTGATGGGCCAGATGCGCACCGCGCTGCGCGCCTACGCGGCCGAGGGCCACGCCCCGGACGTGGTCGTCGCGCACGCCAACCGGCTGCTGCTGGACATGGAGACCGACCTCTTCGCCACCTGCGCCTATGTCGACGTCGACGTCGAGCAGGGCACCGCCTGGTGCGTCCGCGCCGGGCATGTGCAACCGGTGCTGCGCCACCCGGACGGCGCCGCGGAGATCGTACGGGCCGAGGGCGGCCCGCCGCTCGGCGTCCTCGCCCAGGCCGAGTTCCCGATGACCCCGCTCCGGCTCCAGCCCGGCACCGTGGTCGCGCTGACCACCGACGGCCTGGTGGAGTCCCCCTCCCTCGACCTCGACGACGGCATGAAGCGGCTGGCCCGCGAACTGTCCGCCGCCGACCCCGCCCACCTCGGCCTGGTCGCCGACGCCCTGCTCACCGGCGCCCACCGCGGCGACGACGTGGCGCTGCTGCTGATGCGCTACGACGGCCTGGCGGTACGGCCGCTGCGGGAGAGCTGGACGGTGTGGCGGGTGCCGGAGGCGGTCCGGCACGCCCGACGCTTCACCCGGCGCACCCTGCGCGCCTGGGGCGTGTCCCGGGACACGATGGACGCGGCCCTCCTGGTCGTCTCCGAACTCGTCACCAACGCCCTGGTGCACACCGGCGGCCAGGTCCGGCTCGACCTCAGCCTGGTCAACCACCGGCTGCGGCTCGCCGTCGCCGACTCCTCCCCGCGCAGCCCCGTCAAACCCACGAGCATCGGCTGGGAGGCCACCGGCGGCCGGGGCATCCTGCTGGTGGAGGCGGTGTCGGCGGCCTGGGGCACGGTCCCGGTCAGCGGCGGCAAGCAGGTTTGGGCGGACCTCGTACCCGACCGCTGACCCGCCACTCGGGTACGGGTGGCGGGTCAGCGGCAGGTCGTCGTGGGCGCGCGCCCCGGACCTGCCTAGGGTCGGTTGCCGTGTCGCACACCTTCGAAGAACTGGTCGCGAAGCAGCGCGCGGCCGCCGCCGCCCACGCCCAGGTGCAGGAACTGCGGGACGCCTACGGCCCGCCGGCCGAGCGGCGGATGACCGGCGCCCAGTCGGGCACCTACGAGACCGCCCTGCGCGCCTGGCGGGACCTCGCCCGCGATGTGCAGACGGCGGTGAGCGAGTACGCCCGGCAGACGGGCCGGCCACGGGCCGAGGTGGAGGCCGAGGTGGAACGCGCGGCGGCGGAGCAGGCGGACTGACCCACGGCCGGGCCCGCGGACCACCGGTGGCCAGGCCCGGCCGTCCGGGCAGGTCCTACT
>NZ_JBEXKG010000314.1:0-4120 GCF_040609555.1 Streptomyces sp. NPDC004658 | reverse complement strand
GGCGAAGATCACGAGGGTGAGCGCGATGCCGAAGACCGCGCCCTCGACCAGCTTGGTGTAGGGCGACCCGGCGGCCTGGAGGGGGCCCGCCACGGGGCGGCTGCTGCGCCAGACGCACGGCCTCGGACCGTACGAGATGACGAGGATGTACGAGCACCACGACGCGGTGCTGCACGCGGTCCGGGAGGGCGTGCTGATCGTCGGCGGTGACGGCAGGCTGCTGCTCGCCAACGACGAGGCGCACCGCCTGCTGGACCTGCCGGCGGACGCCGAGCGCCGGCATGTGCTGGAGCTGGGCCTGGACGACGAGACCGCGGGGCTGCTGGCCTCGGGGCGGGTCGCCACGGACGAGGTGCACCTGGTCAAGGACCGGCTGCTGGCGATCAACCAGCGCCCCACGGACCTGCGCGGCGGCCCGGCGGGCAGCGTCACCACGCTGCGCGACTCCACCGAGCTGCGCGCCTTGTCGGGCCGTGCCGAGGTGGCCCGGGAACGGCTGAACATGCTGTACGACGCCGGGGTGGGCATCGGCACGAGCCTGGACGTGACCCGGACCGCGGAGGAGCTGGCCGAGCTGGCGGTGCCCCGGTTCGCGGACTTCGCGACGGTGGACCTGTTCGACGCGGTGCTCGGCGGGGAGGAGCCGCGGCCGGGGACGGCACTGCGCCGCACGGCCTGCGCGGGCATCCGCAAGGACTCGCCGTTGTATCCGCTCGGTGAGCGGATCCGGTTCGTGACCACCTCGCCGCAGGCGCGCGCCCTGACGACGGGGCAGTCGGTCGTGGTGCCGCAGCTGCGCGACGCGCCCGGCTGGCGGGCGCAGGACCTGGAGCGCACCGACCAGGTGCTGGCGTACGGCATCCACTCGCTGATCACCGTGCCGCTGCGGGCGGGCAATCTGGTGCTGGGCGTGGCGAACTTCTGGCGCGCGGAGAAGCCGCAGCCGTTCGACGCGGAGGAACTGGCCCTCGCGGAGGAGCTGGTGGCGCGGGCGGCGGTGTCGATCGACAACGCCCGCCGGTACACCCGCGAGCACAGCATGGCGGTCACCCTCCAGCGCAGTCTGCTGCCGCGCAGCCTGCCCGAGCAGGGCGCCCTGGACCTCGCCTACCGCTATCTGCCGGCCCAGTCGGGGGTGGGCGGCGACTGGTTCGACGTGCTGCCGCTGTCCGGCGCCCGGGTGGCCCTGGTCGTCGGGGACGTCGTGGGGCACGGGCTGCACGCGGCGGCGACGATGGGCCGGCTGCGCACGGCCGTGCACAACTTCTCCTCGCTGGACCTGCCGCCGGACGAACTGCTGGGCCTGCTGGACGAGCTGGTCGGCCGGCTCGACCAGGACGAGATCCCGGCGCCGGGCGCGTCCGTGGTGACGGGCGCGACCTGCCTGTACGCGGTCTACGATCCGGTGTCCCGGCTGTGCACGATGGCCCGGGCCGGCCATCCGCCGCCCGCGCTGGTGCGTCCGGACGGGGACGTGGAGTTCCTGGACGTGCCCGCGGGGCCGCCGCTCGGCCTGGGCGGGCTGCCGTTCGAGACGGCGGAGCTGGAACTGCCGGAGGACAGCCGGCTGGTGCTCTACACCGACGGTCTGGTGGAGGACCGGGAACGGGACATCGACGAGGGGCTCGGCCTGCTGCGCGACGCCCTGCTCCGGACGCGGGGCGCCTCCCCGGAGGACACCTGCCGTACGGTGCTGGACCGGCTGCCGGCCCGGCCGAGCGACGACGTGGCGCTGATCGTCGCGCGCACCCGGGTGCTGGGCGACGACCGGGTCGCGCAGTGGCAGGTGCCGTCCGACCCGGCGGCCGTGTCGGAGGTGCGGGCCTCGGTGACCCGGCGGCTGGCCGACTGGGGGCTGGACGAGCTGGGGTTCACGACGGAGTTGATCCTGAGCGAGCTGGTCACGAACGCCATCCGCCACGGGCGCGGTCCGATCGGGGTACGGCTGCTGCGTGACCGCACGCTGATCTGCGAGGTGTCCGACCGCAGCACGACCTCGCCGCACCTGCGGTACGCGGCGAGCACCGACGAGGGCGGCCGAGGCCTGTTCCTGGTCGCCCAGCTCGCCGAGCGCTGGGGCACCCGGTACACCCCGCACGGCAAGGTGATCTGGGCGGAGCAGCCGCTTCCCTGAGCCGGCGGGGCGCGGGGAAACCGTTTGAGGACGCGCCGGCCGGCGGGTGATGATCTGCGGCATGTTCTCGCGCAGGAATCGCCGTACCGCCCGGCCCACGTCCCCCGCACTGCGCACCGCCTGGGAGGCCCTGGACGCCGGGGACGTGCCCGGGGCGCTGCGGCGGGTGCGGGCGGCCGGGGAGGACCAGCCGCTCGGTGAGGTGGCCCTGGTGGTGGGGCGGGCGGCGGGCTCGGCCGGGTTCGACGACCTCGCCCGCGCCTCGGCCGCGCTGGCCGCCGCACCCGAAGACCCGCGGACGCTCCACGACTTCGGGTACGCCTGCGTGGAGCGCGGGATTCCGGATCTGGCCATTCCCCCGCTGCGTGCGGCCCTCCGCCTCAGTGGCGGGGCGCTGCCGGTGCTGCGGGAGCTGGTGTCCGCGTACGAGGACGAGGGCCGGCACCGCGAGGCGGTGGACGAACTCGGCCGCCACGAGGACCGTCTGGCGGACTGGCCGGACCGCTATCTGCTGGTGTTCAACGCGGTGCTGGCGGGCGACCTGGAGCGGGCCCGGCGTCAGCACGCACTGCTGCCCGACCCCGAGGACGAGCGGTGGCGGCCGGCGCGGGAGCGGCAGAACCGGATGCTGGCGCGGGCCGCCGACGCCGAGCGGGCGGGCGGCCTCGGCAGCACCGATCTGCGCGGCTGGCAGTACGTCCTCGGCGGCACGGTCCTCGGCACGCTCTCCCCGTGGGGCTTCGACGCGGGCATGAACGGCCGGTACGCGTGGCTCCAGGACACCCCGGACCAGTGTCTGCGCGGCCTGCTGCGGCTGCGGGACCTGCTGGCGGCCACCGGGGTGCGACCGCGCTCGGTGTCGCTGCTGCCGGACCGGGACTCGCGGATCCTCGGGCTGGCGGCGGCGGAGGTGCTGGGCCTGCCGGCGCAGCCGTTCGCAGCGGGCCGGGCGGACACGGTGGTCGTGGCGTACGACCTGGACGGGTCGGCGGCGCACGACGGCGGGCCGGAGCTGATCGGGGAGCTGTTCGAACGCGCCCCGGGTCAGGTGCTGCACGCGCACGCGTGCTGCTGGACGGACCCGCCCGCCGTCACCCCGGACAGCGCCGCTCTGCTGCACCAGTCGGTGGTGGCGCCGTGGGGTCCGCAGCTGCGCCAGGGTGCGGACGGCGGGGTCGAGCGCGGGCCGGCGGACGACCGCCCGGAGGCGGAGATCGCCGCCGGGATCACCGCGGCGGACCCGTCCCCCGATCCCGGGGACGGCGACGGCCCGGCGGACGGCGACACGGAGTTCGCCGCGTTCGCCACGGCCGTGCGGGGCACGTGGCTGCGCGGCGAACGGGCGCGTGTGCGGTCTGCCGGGCCGGTCCCGGGTTCCCGGTTCGCCTGAGCGAGGCGGCGGTCAGCCGCCGTTGAGCCGCGAGCGCAGCAGCTGCTTGCCCAGCTCGGCGCCCTTGCGGCTGTCGGACTGTGCCTTGCGGAAGAGCTCCACGACCTCGTTGTCCTTGTCGCGCTCGGCGTCCTGGATGTACTGCTCCAGGCGCAGGGCGTTGCTCAGGCACGCCTCGACGTACCAGATCAGGTTGTAGTCCTTGTCGCGGGTGCCGGTGACGTCGCCGGTCTCGCTGGTGTTGGTCATCCGGGGTCTCCTCCTTCTGTCGACCCTGTGCGGATTCCGCTTGCCGTCACCCCGGGTACCCGTGCGACCTGCGGGCACACCGGCCGATCGGACGGGCGGGCCCTACTCGTCGATCACGGCGCCGAAGCGGGCACCGTGGGCGGTGCCGCCGAGCGCGGCGGCGCCGTAGGACCAGGAGCCGTCGGCGAGCAGCCCGCCGCCGCTCGCGGGCAGCAGCCACACCGCGCCGTCGCCCGCGTTCTCGCCGGGCGCGCCGGCCACCAGCTCGGCGCATGACCGGGCCCTCGGGCAGATAGGCGAGGTAGCGCTTGATCTTGGGCAGCTGACGGTAGAGGACCAGGCCCACG
>NZ_JBEXKG010000313.1:0-4154 GCF_040609555.1 Streptomyces sp. NPDC004658 | reverse complement strand
CGGGGCCCCCGGGCGCGATCGGGCGGGCGGGCTGTCCCGGTTCCCGCCCGCCGGGCGGGGTTGCGCCGGCGCCCCTAACCGCCGCCCCCCCCCCCCCGCCGGGGTGCGGCGCCGTCTTGTCGGTCGGTTCCCTAGCCGGCGGTGCGCGACGGGCGGGACAGCAGGACCAGGCTGCGCGCCTCCACGCGGACCTTCGTGCCCGCCTTGCGTTCGCGTTCGTCGGGCAGGCCCTCGGGGTCGGCGGTGTCGATCACGGTGGTCCAGCGCTCGCCGAAGGAGTCGTCGGGCAGGCGGAAGACGACCGGTTCCCAGTAGCCGTTGACGAGCAGCAGGAAGGAGTCGTCGATCATGCGGCGGCCGTAGGAGTCGCGTTCGGCGATGGCGTCCCCGTTGAGGAACACCGCGACCGTGTGCGCGTCCCCGCGCTGCCAGTCGCGGTCGGTCATCTCGCGGGCGTCGGGCCGCAGCCACATCAGGTCGGGCAGCGGCTGCCTGGCGTGGGTCGCGGTCTCACCGCGGAAGAAGCGGCGCCGGCGCAGCACCGGGTGCGCGGCGCGCAGGGCGATCAGGCGCCGGGTGAAATCGGCGAGGGAGCGCTGCTCGTCGGTCAGGTCCCAGTCCACCCAGGAGATCTCGTTGTCCTGGCAGTAGGCGTTGTTGTTGCCCCGCTGGGTGCGGCCGAGTTCGTCGCCGTGGCAGAGCATCGGGATGCCCTGGGAGAGCAGCAGGGTGGCCAGCAGGTTGCGCTGCTGGCGGGCGCGCAGTTCGAGCACGGCCGGGTCGTCGGTCTCGCCCTCGACCCCGCAGTTCCAGGACCTGTTGTGGCTCTCGCCGTCGCGGTTCTCCTCGCCGTTCGCCTCGTTGTGCTTGTCGTTGTACGAGACCAGGTCGCGCAGCGTGAAACCGTCGTGCGCGGTGACGAAGTTGACGCTCGCGCGCGGCCGGCGCCGGCTGTGCTGGTAGAGGTCGGAGGAGCCGGTGAGCCGGGAGGCGAACTCGCCGAGCGAGCCGGGCTCGGCCCGCCAGAAGTCCCGTACGGCGTCCCGGTACTTGCCGTTCCACTCCGACCACAGCGGCGGGAAGTTGCCGACCTGGTAGCCGCCCTCCCCCACGTCCCAGGGCTCGGCGATCAGCTTGACCCGGCTGATCACCGGGTCCTGCTGGATCAGGTCGAAGAACGCCGAGAGCCGGTCCACCTCGTGGAACTGCCGGGCCAGGGTGGCGGCGAGGTCGAAGCGGAAGCCGTCGACGTGCATCTCGGTGACCCAGTACCGCAGCGAGTCCATGATGAGCTGCAGCACGTAGGGGTGCCGCATCAGCAGGCTGTTGCCGGTGCCGGTGGTGTCGTAGTAGTGCGCCCAGTCGCCGTCGACCAGGCGGTAGTAGGACGCGTTGTCGATGCCCCGGAAGGACAGCGTGGGGCCCCGTTCGTTGCCCTCGGCGGTGTGGTTGTAGACCACGTCGAGGATGACTTCGAGGCCGGCCGCGTGCAGCGCCTTCACCATGGCCTTGAACTCGTTGACCTGCTGGCCCCGGGTGCCGAAGGCGGCGTAGGCGTTGTGCGGGGCGAAGAAGCCGATGGTGTTGTAGCCCCAGTAGTTGGACAGGCCGCGGTCCTGGAGCACGCCGTCCTGGACGAACTGGTGCACCGGCATCAGCTCGACGGCGGTCACGCCGAGCGAGGTGAGGTGCTCGGTCACCGCGGGGTGGGCGAGGCCGGCGTAGGTGCCGCGCAGCCGCTCGGGGACGTCCGGGTGGGTCATGGTCAGGCCGCGTACGTGGGCCTCGTAGATCACCGAGTCCGCGTACGGCGTCCGGGGCGGGCGGTCGTCGCCCCAGTCGAAGAACGGGTCGGTGACCACGCCGAGCATGGAGTGGCCCGCGCTGTCGGCCGGGGCCGGGCCGTCCGGGGTGCGCTCGTACAGGGAGGCGTGGTTGTCGATCTGGCCGTCCACGGCGCGGGCGTACGGGTCGAGCAGCAGCTTGGCCGGGTTGCAGCGGTGGCCGAACGCGGGCTGCCAGGGGCCGTGCACCCGGTAGCCGTAGCGCTGGCCGGGGCCGACGCCGGGCAGGTAGGCGTGCCACACGAAGCCGTCGACCTCCTGCAGCGGGACCGGGGTGGTGGCGCCGGCGTCGTCGACCAGGATCAGTTCCACGCGCTCGGCGACCTCGCTGAACAGGGCGAAGTTGGTGCCCTGGCCGTCGAAGGCGGCGCCCAACGGGTAGGGGTGCCCGCTCCACACGGGCACCCCTTTGCGGCTCTTGCGGGCGGTCACCGGCTGCCCTCCAGGGCGTCGTCACCCGCGGGCGCCGGCGCGGCGAGCACGGCCACCGGCTCCTCGCGCGGCACCGTGAGGCCCTCCCGCAGCGTCGGCGCGGGGGCGGTGGGCACCAGCGGGACGCGCTGCCCGGCGCGGGCGCGCTGCGAGAACCAGATGATCTTGCTACCGGTGTCCGAGGCGCAGCAGCCCCAGCCGTCGCTCATCGCGGCGATGTCCGCGAGGCAGGACCGCAGGTCCTGGTCGGGGCGCAGGTCCGGGTCGTCGTCACCGAAGGCGGTGATGAGGTGCTGGCCGTTCCACCACATCTCGATCGAGGTGTGCTTGTCCGTCGCGTGCTCGTCGATCGCGCGCAGCAGCAGTTCGGCGCCGCGGCAGACGGGGTCCACGAGATTCTCGAGGTCCCAGTAGCGGAGGTGGGCGGCCAGGATGCGGCTGACCTGTCCCACCCGTTCCGGGCTGACTTCCACGTCGAGGTGGTAGTAGCAGGGCACTGCGGTCTTCATCGTCGCTTGCTCCTCACCGGCGAAGCTCTCGCTCCCCTCGCCCTGTCCGGGAGGGATCCCGGACACATAGCGTGAGCGCTGATCGCTTCTGAGTCACCTCCACGGTGAGCCCACTACGCCATTCGTGCAACACGAGCACCCGACACCCCGAATGGTTGAAGCTCCAACAAGACGCTGCGTCGTCGCGCGTGCACCATAAGTGAAAGCCTCGATCGCCGTAACGGTGCCGCGCCTTCCCGTGCGCGGACGCCACCCGACCGTCGGGAACGCGCCCAGTCGAGAGCGTGGAAGGTGGCTGAGGGTCATGCTGCTACCCGCCAAGGCCGAAGTGGCCCGGCAGTTGCGGCGTTACCGGGCGTGGGAGCGCGTGATGCTCGCCTCGCCCCACGACCGCACGGTCCGGGCCACCTTCGAGGACTCGGGGTACACGCTGTGCGTGCTGATGGGCAAACGCTGCGCCCGCGAGGCCGCGGACGCCGCCGAGCGCTATCTCCGCACCAACCTTGTCACCTACCTGCGCGAGCAGGACGGACGGCCGCAGCCACGCCGGGCGGCCAGAAGAGCGCCGCCACCGGAGCGGCGTTCCACGGCGCCAAGCCCCTGACCTGGCACCGTACAAGGCGTTCCTCTCGGGACCGGCGCGCGCCGGCCCGACTTTCGGATCGCGGAGCCGGGCCGGGTGCCCGGCTCCGCGCACGGCGGAGGTGAGATACATGCGCAGGACCCCGGCCATCGGCCGTGTCCCGGTACGTGACGTCCGGCCGGCCGTGGAGTGCGGCAGGCGCCCGGCGAAAGCGGTGGCCGGGGAGACCTTCGAGGTCACGGCCACCGTGTTCCGCGAAGGGCACGATGCCGTGGGGGCGAACGTGGTCCTGCGTGATCCCCAGGGGCGCCGGGGCCCCTGGACGCCGATGCGGGAGCTGTCCCCGGGCAGCGACCGCTGGGGTGCGGAGATCACCCCGCATGTGACGGGCCGTTGGACGTTCCGGGTGGAGGCCTGGAGCCATCCGCTGGCAACGTGGCGGCACACCGCGTCCGTGAAGGTGCCGGCCGGGATCGACACCGGCCTGGTCCTGGAGGAGGGCGCCGAGTTGTACGAGCGGGCCGCCGCCGGGGTGCCCAAGGGCCCCGAGCGCGCCCTGGTGCTGGCCGCGGCGCACGCCCTCGGCGACGACTCCCTGTCGGTGCACGACCGTCTGAAGGCGGCGCTGGCGCCGGAGGTGGAGTCGGTGCTGGCCCGGTATCCGTTGCGGGAGTTGGTCACCGCCTCGGACCCGATGCCGTTGCTGGTGGAGCGTGAACGCGCCCTGTTCGGTTCGTGGTACGAGTTCTTCCCCCGTTCGGAGGGCACCGCCGAGCAGCCGCACGG
>NZ_JBEXKG010000312.1:0-4162 GCF_040609555.1 Streptomyces sp. NPDC004658 | reverse complement strand
CGGGCGGCGGTGCGCAGCCCGGCCGTGTCGCCCGGCCCGGCGTCGTCGAGCTGCCGGGCGAAGGCGCGGGCCTCCTGGGCCGAGGGCGTGGCCAGGCGGACCCCGGGGACGGGGGGCCGGCCGCGCACGTGCGGGTCCCAGACGACGGGGGCCGCCGTGTGCGTGAGGGCGTCCCGCAGGACGTCGGCGGTACCGCGGCCGTAGTCGGCGACGAGGACGCCCCCGGCCGCCGCGATCGTGGACACCGCCTCCCGGGTCGCCTCGCGGGCCCGGCCCTCGCCGTCGTCGAGGCGCAGCAGCGGCCGGTCCCCGGCCAGGACGCGGGTCTTGCTGCTCAGCGTGCCCTCCAGCGGCACCTCGACCAGGCCGACCCGGCCGGCCAGCAGCTCCCGGAGGGTGTCGCTGGCGGTGTCGTCGCCGAGGGCGGTGACGAGGGTGACGGGCCGTCCGTCGGCCGCCGCGAGGCAGGCGGCGAGGGCGGCGCCGCCCGGCCGGGAGCTGCGCCGGGTGCCGTGCACGACGGGGACGGGCGCGTCCGGGGCCAGCCGCTCGGCCCGGCCGCACAGGTCGTGGTCGAGCAGGGCGTCGCCGACGACGACCAGGGGGGTCTGCGAGGCGGTCATGTGTGTCCCTTCCTGGGGGCTACGGGCGCGCCGGGCGCGGTCCGGCCGACGGTGCGGGCGCGGCCGACGAGCCGTCCGACGACACCGGGTCTGCCGTCGGCGTCCGGCCGGCCGTCGAGACCCCGCCGACCGTCGACGAAGCGCTCGCCCCCGGGTCCGCCCCCGGCGTCCGTCCGGTCGTCGGCGCCGGTGGCCGTCACCCCGTGGTCGGCCTCCCCGCGTTCGACGGCCTGGTCGAAGGCCTCGCAGAGCATGTGGACGGCGACCAGGTGCAGTTCCTGGACGGTGGCGGCGACGGGGGCGTCGACGCACAGCGTCTCGTCCGCGCCCAGTTGCAGCGGGTTGGGGGCCCGTCCGGTCAGCGCCCACACCGTCATCCCGAGCCGGTGCGCCCGGTCGGCGGCGGCCAGCAGGTTGGCGCTGGCGCCGCTGGTGGACAGCAGCAGGAGCACGTCGCCGGGGCGGCCGTGCGCGGCGGTCTGGCGGGCGAAGACCTCCTGGACGCCGTAGTCGTTGGCGATCGCCGTGGTGGAGGAGGTGTCGGCGTGCAGGGCGACCGCGGAGAACGGCGGCCGGTCGTCGCGGTAGCGGCCGACGAGTTCGGCGGTCAGGTGCTGGGCCTGGGCGGCGCTGCCGCCGTTTCCCGCGACGAGCAGGCGGGCGCCCGCGCCCAGCCGCCGGGCGAGTTCGGTGCCCCAGCGCTCGATGAGCGGGCCGTGGTCGCGGAACGCCTCCAGTGCCTTGGCGAGGTCGTCGCAGTGCGTGGTGGCGGTGGCGGTCTTGTCGTGCGCCGTGTCGGTGACGCTCTTCGCCGGACTCTTCATCGGACCACTCCCGAGAGCGAGCGGATGGAGGACATGGCGCCGTACACCCCGGCCACGCCGTCGGCCACCCGGTCCCAGGTGTAGTGGCTGAGCACCCGGGCACGGCCGGCGGCTCCGTAGCGGGCGAGCCGGTCGGGGTCGGCGAGGAGGGCGCGGACGACCGCGCCGAGGTCGTAGTCGTCGTCGGCCGGGACCAGGACGCCCGTGGTGCCGTCCACGACCGTGTCGAGCTGGCCGCCGACGGCGGTGGCGACGACCGGCGTGGCGCAGGCCATGGCCTCCAGCGGGACGATGCCGAACGGTTCGTACCGGGGCAGCGACAGCACCAGGTCGGCGCTGGACATCAGCCGGGGCATGCGGGCCCGGCTGACCCCGCCGAGCAGGGTGACCCGGTCCGAGACGCCGTACTCGCCGGCGATGCCGTAGAGGCGTTCTGCCTCGGGTTCGGTGCCGAGCAGGTCGGCCTCCGGGCCGCCCGCGATGAGGAGTTCGGCGTCGGGGACGCCGGCCAGGGCGCGGATGGCGCGGTCGAATCCCTTGCGGGGGACGAGCCGGCCCACGGCGAGCAGCCGCCTGCGGGCGCCGGACGGGCGGGTGCGGGCGACGGGGGCGAACTGGTCGGGGTCGACGCCGCACGGCACGACGCTGATCCGGTCCTCCGGCAGCCCCATGGCCTTCAGTTCGGCCACCTCGTCGCTGCACGTGGCGATGATCCGGGCGCACTCGTGGCCGACGGCCTCCTCGATGGCGAGGCGCTGCGGCGGACTGGTGTCGGCGGCACCCTGGTAGCGCTTCTTCACCGTGCCCAGCGCGTGGTAGGTCTGCACGACCGGGATGCCGAGGTCGCGGGCGCCGGCCAGGGCGGCGAGCCCCGACATCCAGAAGTGGGCGTGCACCACGTCGGGCGGGCTCTTGGCCCACTGGCGGGCCAGGAAGTTCCCGAAGTCGGTCATGTGGGGCAGGAGTTCGTCCTTGGGGACGGGCGCGGGCGGCCCGGCGGGCACGTGCACCACCTGCACGCCGTCGATGAGGGTCACCCGGTCCGGCAGGCCCGCCGAGTCCCGCCGGGTGTACACCGTGACCCGGTATCCCTTTCTGGCGAGCTGCCGGGCGACCTGCGCCACGTACACGTTCTGGCCGCCCGCGTCCGGCCCGCCGAGCGCGGCCAGGGGGCTGGCGTGCTCGGAGACCATGGCGACGCGCCCGGCGGTGTGCGGAATGCGGCTCATCGGGTGACCTCCTTGATCAGGCGCTCCCAGTCGTCCAGGAAGCGCCGCTCTCCGTAGCGGGCCCGGGCCGCGGCCCGGGCGGCCGCGCCGGTGCGGCGGGCCTGCTCGGGGTCGGCGAGGAAGGCCCGTACGGCGTCCTCCAGGACGTCGAGACGGTTCGAGACCACCCCTGCGCCCTCGGGTATCGCCTCCCGGGCCTCGGTGGTGTCCAGGGCGACCACCGGCATGCCGAGGAACATGGCCTCCAGCAGGGACAGACCGAGCGAGGTCCAGCGCACGGGGTGCAGATAGACCCGGCACCGGGCCATCTCCCGGTGCAGCTCGTGCTGCGGCAGGTCCCGGGTACGGCAGCGTTCGGGCGGCAGGCCGAGGTGCTCGGCGAGTCCTTCGGTGCGCATGCCGAAGACGTCCAGGGGGGCGGACCGGGCGAACCGGGGCAGCAGGTCGGTGCCGGTGGTACGGCCCCTGCGCACGGGTTCGTTGACCACGACGGCCGCGCGCCGCTCGGTGCCCGTGTAGAGCGGGCCGGGGTCGATGATGCCGTGCTCGACGACCTCGGCCGGGGCCTGGCCGTTGTCCCACATCAGCCGGTTGAAGTGGGTGACGTGCACGACGGGGATCCGCGACTGCCCGGCCAGCGGGTGGAGCTGGCGTTCCGGTGACGCGTCCGGGCTGTTGTGCTCGACGTACACGGCGGGGACGTCCACGCCGGGCCGGCGGCCGGTCCAGCGGAGGGCGAGGTCGAGTTCGTGCGGGCGTTGCAGGACCATCAGGTCGATGTCGCAGTCCCGCAGTTCCTCCGGGGTGCGTTCCCGCACGGTCGCGGGCCAGTTCCAGGTCACGGCCCGGCCGAGTCCGTCGGGTCCGCGGTCGTCGGTGACCGGGACGAGGTAGGTGTGCGGGCCCTGCACGAAGGCGGTGAGCCAGGATCCGTGCACGTGCCAGACGAGGATGTTCATGACTGCCGCTCCTGGATGAGCTTGTGCACCGCGCGCACCACGTCCTGTCCGGTCACCTCGTCCAGACAGGGGTGGCCGGGCACCGGGCAGGTGAGGGCCCGGGTGTCCGCGCAGGGCGCCGACTGGTCGCCGAGCAGGATGACGGGGACGCCGTACGGCGCCCAGCGCTCGGCGGGTACGACGGGGGCGAACAGCGAGACGACCGGGGTGCCGACCGCGGCGGCGAGGTGGGCGGGGCCGGTGTTGGCGCTGATCACGACGTCGGCCATGCGCAGGACGCCGGCGAGGGTGCGCGGGGAGGTCCGGCCGCCGAGGTCCACGGCCAGATCCCCGCCGACCCGCCGGGTGAGGCCGGTCTCCTCGGGGCCGCCGGTGACGACGACGCGGTGCCCGGCGTCGGTGAGCAGCGCCACCGCCTCGGCGCAGCGGGAGGGCTCGCTGGGCGACCGCTACGGCCGCCGGAAGGTCTTCGTCCTCGGGGTCGTCTGGTTCGCGGCGGCCTCCCTGCTGTGCGGCCTGGCCCCCAC